>CAZNQN010000030.1:0-11929 GCA_964574925.1 uncultured Phycisphaeraceae bacterium
AGCAGGAACACCATCAGCACCGTCACGCCCACGTCACCGATCGCGCCGCGCGGATCTTCGCGCCGTACCAGTTCCATCCCCAGCCCGATCGCCAGCAACCCCCACCAGACCCGTTCCCAATCCTCCGGACGCCAGCCTCGGAACGGCATCGTGCCGAGCAGCCCCGCCGCCGTCAGCCACGGCGTCAGCGCAAACAGCAGCGCCACCACCACCGCCAGCCCCACAAGGGGTGACAGGCTTCTGGCCCGCGCGAGGTGCGTCAGCTCCGCCATTCCCAGCACGATCATCAGACCCCAGAGCAACGGCACGGCGGTGCCGCTGCGAAGCACCATGCCCCACAGGCCTGATCGCTCCTCGCCGATCCGTGCCAGCCAGGCATCCGCCAGGAACACGAGCACGAACAGCCCCACGGCGCACGAACCGAACACCATGCGCCGACCGAGGGTATCGGAACGCACGGCCCCCGTCGCGTTGGAAGCAGAAGCGGTGGTCAGCGGTGAGGAATCCATTCCGTGATGTTCCGTGGGGAGCGGTTCAACCCGCTCCCTCCGCGGGCGATCGGTCTTCATCGGCGGGCGGTGCCGGCGCCGTCGCCACCGGGCACTTGACGGAACATTCCCAGCACAGGCCGGTGAGCTGGAACCGGTGCCCGATCATGTGGAAGTGGTGGCGGCGGGCGATCCGCCGTCCCAGTTCGATCACCTCATCGGTGGAGAACTCGATGATGCGCCCGCAGCGGCGGCAGACCATGTGATCGTGCGGTCCCTCGCCGAAGGCGTGTTCGTAGTGGGCCCGCGTATCGTCGAGACGGACCTGTTTGAGAATGCCGCATTCCACCAGCAGCGGCAACGTGCGGTAGACGGTGGCCTTGCCTACCTTCTCGCCGCGTTCGCGGAGCACGTAGAAAAGCTGCTCGGCCTCGAAATGCTCGTGCAGCGACAGCACGGCGTCGAGGATCTTCCGCCGCGCCTGCGTATATTTGATCCGCCGACTCCGCAGAAAGTCCCGAAACGCCTCCCGAAGCTGGTCGGGATCCTGAAGGTGGGCGAGCTTTCCCATGCAAACCCCAAGGTCCGTGATCGACGCGGTGCCGTTTCCGCACGGGACCATTATCGTTCGCGCCCGGCCGATCGCAACCCGCTTCGAACCGCCCGCGCCCGCCGTGCATCGACGCCCGCGGGGCAACGAAGTATCCTAACGTGACCGATGGCGGGTCAATGCGGATTCCGCCCGGCGGCGGGAGCACGTGTCCGCTCGGCGGCGGAATCGCTCCCCGCGAAGATGAACCGGATGATTCCCGTGAGTGATCAGTCTCCATCACCTCCGCCGCGGCGTCGCTTCTTCCGGGAGGCGGCGTACCGCATGCTGGAACCGCTGGCGGACTACCTGGAGGAGACGTCGTCCGGGAAGCGACCGGTTCCACGGCTCCGGCCGCCGGGGGCGGTGGAGGAGTCGCGCTTCGCCGAGACCTGTCAGCGGTGCGGCAAGTGCGTGGAGGTGTGTCCGGCACGGGCGATCGTTCCCGTGGACGAGTCGCTTCCCGACGCGAGCACGCCGGTGATCGATCCGGACCGGGCGGCGTGCGTTGTGTGCGACGGACTGCAATGCACCCACGTCTGCCCGAGCGGGGCGCTGCGCCCGCTGCAGGAGGCGGCCCAGATCCGCATGGGCCTGGCGGAGGTCTATCCGACCCTGTGCGTGCGGGCGGAGGGAGAGGCGTGCACGATCTGCGTGGATCGCTGCCCGCTGGGTGAGCAGGCCATACGTTTCGACGACGAAGGACCGCCCACCGTGCTGCAACCGGGTTGCGTCGGATGCGGCGTCTGCCAGCTCTACTGCCCGACCGATCCGAAGGCGATCATCGTACTTCCGTGGCATGTGTTGGAGAAGGCGCGTCCGCCTGGGCATCGACAGGAATCGCCCGAATGAAACTCATCGCGCGGCAGAAGATCTGGCTCACCGTCGTGCTCGTCACCAACGCGCTGCTGTGGATCATCCCCAGCAACGTGGTGAAACTGATCGCCGAGGATCGGCAGACGCTCCTGGGACGCTATTCGCGTGAGCATTTCACGCTCAACGTCTTCGTGCTGCTCCTGTCCGCCGTCAGTTTCTACATCGACTGGTCCACCGGAGTGCGCTACAAGCGGCGCTGGTTCCAGGTGCTGGCGGTGATACTGTTCGCTCTGCCGTGCATCGCGGTGATCGACTTTCTCGCCCGCGATCCGGCCGCCGGACACTACATCCGCGATCACCTCGCCTATCACCGCCCGCCGAGCGCCTCGTTCGACGTGGTGGTGGAAGACCGACCGGAAGCCTATCGCGCCTATCCCCGCGTCCCGCCGGGATACCCGACGATCCGCTTCACCGGGCGGACCGACAAACGCGGGTACCGCAACCTGACCGACCTGGAGCGCTACGACGTGGTCGTGCTGGGCGATTCGTTCTGCGGCGGCGCGCGGGTGCCGGACGAGTCGCTGTGGCCGGCGCGGCTGGCGGAGCGGACCGGGCGGACCGTCTACAACCTGGGCATGTCGGGATACGCCCCGTTGCATTACCTCGCCGCGCTGAAGCGGTACGGGTTGAAGCTGCATCCGAAGGTCGTGCTGTGCCTGCTGTACGAGGGGAACGACTTCCGCTCCGCCAAGGCGGACCGCAAACAGGAAAAGCCCAGTTTGTCGAAGCGGTTCAAAGTCTACTGGAAACAGTCGCCGATCATCCGCGGCATCGACGAGCTGTTCGTCCATACGTTCGGCCCGCTCCGCGCGAAAGCGCCGGTGAAGGGGATCGAGATCCTCGACTGGATGCCGCTGCAAGTCCCGGCCGGTCCGCAGGCGAAGTATTACGCCTTTCCGCCCAAGCAACTGCGCGACCTGTACCGCTACACGAAGGACGAATTCGCGGTGGACCGTCACTGGCTGGCCCCCCGCGCGCTGCTGAAGGAAATGCACGAGCGCTGTCGAGACATCGGCGCACGCTTCGTGGTGCTGTTTGCACCGAGCAAAGCGCATGTGGTGCTGCCGCTGGCGGCGGACCGTCTTCCCGCCGACCACGTGCGGGCCTTCGCCCGGCTTCGCATCAAGGAGAACCTTCCGGACGGGAAAACGTTTCTGCGAACGCTGCTGGAACGACTGGATGCGAAGGAAAGCGTGGTGCGCGACTGGTGCGAAAAGCGGGGGATTCCGTTCCTGAGTCTGACCCGTCCGCTGCGGGCGGCGGCGGCTGCCGGCTCCCAGGTCTACTTCACCTACGACCAGCACTGGACGCCGGAAGGGCACGCGGTGGTGGCCGAGACCGTCGAACGGTTCCTGCAATCCTTCGAGGCCCCGGCCACCTCCGCCGCCGCTTACCCCGACATCCTTACTGCCCGGCCGTAGAATCGACCTCGGCCTGAGGCTTGGCGTCCTCCCGCGCCTGTTCCCACTCGTTCAGCCAGCGCTCGAGATTCTTTTGGCTCTCTTCGCTGCGGCAATCGGAACAGAGCCACTCATTCTCGCTCGGCGTGCAGGCCTTGCCGCACTTCTCGCAGACGACCAGCTCGGCCCGTGCCAGCAGCATCTCCAACGGAATGCCGAGCTCGTCGGCCCACGAGGCCAGTTCGCGCTCGTCCTCCTGGCTCTTGATGAACCCGGGGTATTCCTCCGGGTTGGGCAGGGTGCCGGCGATGAACGGCGCCTGTCTCATGACTTTTTCGATCTGTTCCTCGACTTCATCCGGGCAGACCGCTTCGGTGGGCAGCGTCACGTCCACCCGCGCGTCCACCTGCCCGACCAGCCGCGGTCTCAATCCGACCGTCAGATAGGCGCTGGTCGCCCCTTGCCGGTCCATGATCATCATGACCGACCAGGGCTGATCGCCGAACAGGGCATGAAACGCGATCCAGTCCTCCTCGGACGGCTCCAGACCTTCATCCGCGTGCGTATGCAGAAAGACCCGCGCCAGCATGCGCCGGCCGTCCTTCCACTCGAAGGGCCCGGGCAGGTAGGACTTGACGTCCTCCGGATCGGGAATGGTGTAAAGGAACCCGCCCGTCTGTTTCGGAAACAGCAGTTCCCTCACGATGATCCGCTGAGGAAAGACGTCCTCCTCCGGGACAAGGCCCAGGGCGGAGACCTCCACGCAACCGAACCGTCCGGCCGCCACCCGCGCCTGCGTATACGCCTTCAACGTCATGAGCACGGACACCTTCCGCCAGGGGATGACCTCGACCTCTTTTTCCAATTCCGTTCTCCTTTCTTCCGATCTGCGGCGAGCGGGTCATCCACATCCCCGCCCGCGTCTGAGTCCGAACGCCTTGCGCT
Source organism: uncultured Phycisphaeraceae bacterium (assembly GCA_964574925.1). Classification (GTDB taxonomy): domain Bacteria; phylum Planctomycetota; class Phycisphaerae; order UBA1845; family UBA1845; genus CAZNQN01. Next base: position 4,299 of record CAZNQN010000030.1, read on the forward strand.
CCCGGGCGCCGGGCCTCCCACCTCCGGCGCCGTCGAAAAACCTTCATCCCGATCGAACGACCTGTCGCGCGGACGAGGGGATGGTTCCCGCCGCGTCACGCCTATAGAAAAACAACGGCGTTCCCTCCGGATACCCGGTGGGAACGCCGCCGATTCCACTCCAACAGGAGAGAGGTTCCGGCTCAGTCGTAGGGTCGATTCACCTTCCGATCAGGGTCCTCCTGGTTCCGGTGTTTTCCCTTGCGGTTCGCTTACGGCGCCGAGGGGCACGCCGCCCCGTTGCCGATGACTTCGCCCATCCACATGCCGAGGCTGCCCGCCCCGTTGAGCAGATCGATCGTGCGAAGAATGTCCGCGGCGCCGCAACCGCCGCTGCGGTCCGTGTCGCACTGATACATCTCGCAGGAACCGGGGTTGGCGAGGCAATCCAGCATGGTCATCACATCGTCGGCGCTGCTGAGTCCCTCGTTGCCGACGTCTGCGGGAAGGTGGCCGAAGCAGACGCGGCCCCCGCCCGAACCGAGATACCGTACGCAAGTCCAGCTTCCCACGGTGATCATGTCCCGGAACTGCACAGTGATGGTGTCGCCGTTGACGGTCACACCGGTCACCCGGTTCCGTCCGAGGGAAAGATCCGGCGGGACTTCCGAGAGGGTGAAATCGCTTGCCGTCAGACCGGTGCAATCCCCACCGGGGGCGGCCGTGAAGGTGACGGTATCCCACCCCGCCGGATTGGACCCGTCGACGTCGTTGGGCTGGCGCGCGTCGATGGCACAGTTGGGAGGGGTGGAGACCAGCTCGCCCGTCGTCGAATCCGTCACCAGATTGCAGGGGCAGGCGCCGCCAACCGTGATCGTGGCAGAAATATGAGTCGGGGTCACCCTGTCGGCGATATCGAGTCCATCCTCGTCGATGAACTGTGTTTGCGAGGGCTTGAATTCGATCACGAAATCGCCGCACGAGTCCGCGGGCACTTCGAGAAGGAGAGTGGCGAAATACTTGGGGGTTCCACTATAGACAGGGGCAGGGAAAGCGTTCAATAGGACTGAGGCCCACCGGACGCTCTGCGTCGAGCTGTCCACCGCTTTGAACTCCACCTGATTGAAATAGACATAGTCGGTGCGCGTTTCGTCGATAAAGGCGCCGTCGCATTCCCCCGTGGGGGTGTTGCAGGTGTCTGGCCAGCCCACAATCTTGAGCGGCGACCCGCCGCCGCTGGCGAGCGATTCCTCGAGGACGGCACATTGCCACGCCTGCAATTTCTCACCGGCGGGTGACCAGTTGGAGCCGAACACGTTGAGCTCCACCATGTCCCCGGCCTGGACGGTCGCCGCATTGGTCGGCGTGATCGGGTTGCCGTTGACCGCGACCACCTTGAATTCGAACGTGGGAGGAGCTGTTCCCCCCCTTGCCGTAACCGCCAGAATGCCCAGACTCACCACACACCACAGGTTCTTCATCGCTCGTCCCCTTCTCCTCTCCATCCGACCGACCGCCCGGGCACGGGTAGACAAAACCCCGTGGGCGCTTCCGGTTCGCCGAATTCGCTCATTCGTTCTCTTTGCCTGTTGAGCCTGGAAAACGCTCAACGCGTCTCGAAACCCCGAAACAGGCTGGTTGCCCATCCCTCCTTTCACCGCCGGTCCGATCTTCGGGTCCGGGGTGAACGGTCTTTCCCGCTCCCTGTTCCGATCCGTCACCGGCTTCCCTCTTCCCCCTGTCGCGGCGAAGCCGGATGACGACGCTTCCGCCGGGATCCGCTCGCACGATCGCGCGGCCGTCTCGTGGCGGATGCGGATTCGGGCGGAAAGGTCGATGCAGACACGCTCCTTCCCAGCCGGTCCCCGGCGTCACGCCGGCCGCGATCCGCGCCGTCCCCCGTACGGAAACACGCCGGGCGTGATCGGTCCATTATAGGCCAAGCGTTCCCCTTCGTCCAGAGGATTCCACAGGGCACGCGGGTTCCGATAAGCCCCTCGGGGCGGTGCCACAGGGGCCTCCGATCGTCCCCGCCGAAGGACAGGCAGGATGTGCGACCTCAGGGGTCCTCGTCGGCCTCGTAGCCCTCGTCCAGTTCCGCCTCGACCTGCTGGCGAAGGGCTTCCCACTGCTCGAGGGTCATCATTACCTCGCGGGCCTGGGAGCCCTTGTAGTCGCCCACGATGCCCGCGTCGGCCATCTGGTCGATCAGGCGCGACGCCCTCGAATAGCCGACGTTGAGCCGCCGCTGGAGGAGACTGACGCTGCCGCGTTTCGATTCCAGGACGATACGGACGGCCTGATCGAAGAGAGGATCGCGCGGCCCGGAGGCGTCCGCGTCCCCGGTGCGGATCCGGGTCAACTCAGGGTGGAATTCCGGCTTGGCGCGGTCGGAAAGGTCCTCCAGAACGGCATGGATCTCCCGATCGGAGAGGAACGTTCCCTGGGCCCGGATGAGCTTGTGGGACCCCGGCGGCAGGAAGAGCATGTCGCCCTGGCCGAGCAGCACCTCGCCGCCGTTCTGGTCCAGCACGATCCGCGAATCCATGCGGGAGGCGACGCGGAAACAGATCCGACAGGGGAGGTTGGACTTGATCAGCCCGGTAACGACCTTGGCCTCCGGACGCTGGGTGGCCACGATGATATGCACGCCCACCGCCCGCGATTTCTGGGCAAGACGGGAGAGGTGATGCTCGACCTCGCGGGCGGCGGTCATCATCAGGTCGGCCAGCTCGTCGATGATGATGACCACGTAGGGCAACCGGACGGGGATCCGCTTTTTCTCCTCCTCGTTGGCCGGTTCCAGACGCCGGTACAATTCGTCGGCGCCGAGCTGGTTATACGCCTTGATGTTCCGCACCCTGGCTTCGGCCAGCAGTTCGTACCGTTCGTCCATCTGTCCCACCGCCCATTCGAGGATCTTCTGGGCCCGGTTCATGTCGGTGACGATGGGCGTCATCAGGTGGGGCACGTCCTTGAACTGGCTCATCTCGACCATCTTGGGGTCGATGAGGATGAGCTTCACATGGTCGGGCCGCTGCGTCATCAGGATGCTGAGGATGATCGTGTTGAGACAGACGCTCTTGCCGGAACCGGTGGTGCCGGCGATGAGCAGATGGGGCATGCGGGTCAGGTCGACGACCAGGGCCGATCCGCCGGCGTCCTTGCCGAGAAAGAGCGGCAGGTCCATCTCGCTCGCCTTGCTGCCCGTCACGCCCATCAACTCGCGCAGGCGGACCGTTTCCTTCTCCAGATTGGGCACCTCGATGCCCACGGTGTTCTTGCCGGAAATGGGGGCAACGACGCGGATGGCGTGGGCTTTCAGCGCACGGGCGATGTCGTTGGACAGGGTGGCGATTTGCGAGACCTTGATCCCCGCGCCGAGCTTCAGTTCGAACATGGTGATCACCGGACCGGTGTCGATCTCCACCACGCGAGCGTCGATGCGGAACTCCTCCAGCGTGCGTTCGAGAATCTGGGCCTGGTGGCGGACGAGCGCCTCCCGCTGGGCGCTGACGTCGAACTCCGGCTCCTCCAGCAGATCGAGGGGGGGCAGCCGCCAGTTCTCGATCTGCCGCGGATACGGCTCGTCGGCCATTCGTTCGGGGGAGGGAAAATTGACGACCGGTCCGCCGTCGGTCCTGTCTTTCCCCATCAACCGCGCACGGACCCGATCCACGACGGACCCCGTGTCCGTCGCCGCGTCACCGGTGTCCTCCTCTTCTTCCTCCTCCGCCTCGGCAAGCGGTTCAGTACCGGGATCGGAGGGTTCGTCCGCCTCGTCGCCCTCGTCCCAGTCGGACTCCTGCTCTTCGTCGATCTCAACGCGGGAGGGGGAAAGGGGACGGGGCTTGCGTCGCCGTTCCAGCAGGGCTTCGCTCTCGGCCGCCGTGACGCCGGCAGGCGCGGCCCGCGGAACGGGAAGGGTCGAGGCGGCATGGCGGGCGACGGTCCAGGCGTGTCCCGTGGCGTGTCCGGCCTTGGCGATGAATCGCGGAAGCTGCAACACCCACCCTTCCGTCACGAAGACCAGACCCACCAGGAAACAGGTGCCCAGCACGATCAGCGTGCCGAACCGATCGAAATGCGTCTGAAGAAGATCCCCCAGCAGGAACCCGACGATGCCGCCGGGGCTTTCCGGCCAGAAGCCCTCGCCCGCGGGCGTGATCAGGGAAGACGAGGCCGAGGTGCACGCCACCACCAGCGTCAGCCCGAAGGCCCGGTCGAGAGGATGGCCGACGCGGCCGCGGAACAGGCGCATCCCGGACGCGAACGTGAAAAACAACAGCAGCGGGTAGGTTCCGTCCCCGATCAGATGGTACAGCTCGTAGGCGATCCAGGCCCCCACCATGCCGCAGGCGTTGGCCGCCGGATCGTTGTGCGGGTACCAGTTCGGGTTGGGCCAGTCCCCCGGATGAAGGGTCAAGACAGCCGCCCACAGGAACAGGCTCAGCGCGAACAGCGCGAAGGAGACCATCACGCGGCGCGGAGAAGGATGTTCGCGGGATTCGGTCATGATGTCACCGCCGGCGGATCGGTTTTCCGGTCGAGCACCGTTTGCAACCGTTGGTCGCCCCTTTCCCTTTGCATGTCCGTTGAGCACCGACCCTTCGCGCGGGTGGAAAGCCCGCGGCTCAGGAAGAATGCCGAATGGCGAATGCGGAACGGACAGAAGAGCACGTCAGACTCGTACGGTGGAACGCGGCTCGTTGTCGGGACCCGCTTCCTTCGCTGTTTGCCCTTCGACATTCGTTATACCGCCTCACGGTCGCAGCTCTGTTCGGGCGGCGCGGCGCTGTGACGCGGTCGCGGCTCAGTCAGGGCCGTCGCGGTTCTGTTCACGGGGTGCCGCGCCGAGTTCATGGGCGATACGGATTGTACGTCGCACACCAAATGAGGCGTCCCGTACCACCGAGGCATCCCCCACCACCGCGACGGCTGTTCGATCCGCGCCCGGGAGCGTTTCTTTCCTTATCGGCGGGGGTGTGCGAAATGCTGGAGCCGGGAGCGGCGGTTCAGGAACCGTCTGCGGGCGATTCCGGTTCATCGAGGCGGGCGATCCACTCGGCGATCCGCCGCACCCCCTCCAACACGCGGGGGCAGTACTGCTCGACGAAATCCTCCGGCAAGGATTCGTGCAGCGGGATGTTCTCGCTGGCGGCCAGCGCCTGGGCACCGTCGAAATCGACCAGGGCAAGGCGAGCCGTCAGCTCGGAGACCGGTCGAACGAAGACGGAACCGGGCAGAAAGGCCGTCCCGGTTTCCTCCAGCACGGTCTCGGCGAGGGTCGGGCCGTCGTGGATCCGCCGGCGGGCGAGCGCCTCGCGGAAACGCGAGAAATCCAGGAACAGGTAGAACGCGCCGCGCGGGGCGTGCACGCGAATGCCCGCATCGACGAGCATGTCGCAGCACCGGCGCGACAGCGCTTCCAACACACGGCGGGCGTGCCAGAGATATCGCTCGATCTCCACCCCGCCCTGAAACGCCCGGACGGCCGCATACTGGATCGGCGCGCTCACCGACGTGTAGGTCTCGCTCGCCACCGCCGCCACCGCCTCCTGCAACCAGGACAGCTCGTCCGGGAAGAGGAACGTCCCCAGCCGCCATCCGCCCGCTCCGCACCATTTGGACAACCCGGAACTGACGATCGTGCCCTCCGGATAGAAACGGGCGATGGAGACGTGCCGCCCTTCGTAGTTCAACGGGCCGTAGATCTCATCCGAAAGCACGATCGTCTCGAATTGCCGGGCGACCTCGGCCAGTTCCTGCAATTCCTCGGCCGAGTACGTCTGTCCGGACGGATTGGCCGGATAGTTGAGCACGAGCATCCGCGGGCGAAGGGCGTCGCCGGAACTCTCCAGCTTGCGCAGCAGTTGCTCGGCGGTGATCTTCCATCCGCTCTCGAAGCGTGTGTCGATCTTGCTCACCGTCCGCCCGATGATCTGCGCCTGCGGCAGGTAGGAGACCCAGCACGGCGTCTTGACCATGATCTCCCCGTAGAAGACCAGTTGCACGAGGAACATCAGTTCCTTGGAACCGGGACCGATGATGACGTTCTCCGGGCGGGCGTCGAGCAGATCGTGCTTGGAGTGGAACGCCGCCACCGCTTCCCGCAACGCCGGAAGACCCATCACCGGGAGGTAGTCCTTGGACGGCGCCGCTACCCGCAACGCCTCGACGACGGGATCGGGCACCGGGAACGGCGACTGCCCCAGCCCCATGTTGCAGACGGCTCGCCCCTGCGCGCGAAGCTCGCGGCAACGCTCGTTGATCAACAGCGTGGCGGATTGTCCCAACCCCCGGACGTTGAGGTTGAGACTGATGTGCCCTGCGGTGTCCATCACGTCCATCGGACCGCACTCCGCTGCAAACCGCCGTCACCCTGCGACGGTCGAGATATTCAACCGATCGTTGTGCCCGTTACTGCGGCTGGGAGGACTCGAACCTCCACGGGTTGCCCCACTAGAACCTAAATCTAGCGCGTCTGCCAGTTCCGCCACAGCCGCATTCGCACCGGTCGTCGTCGCTTTCCCCCGTTTCTACGAGTCGACAACCTGTCGCGCCCCGGAAAACGGGAGAGCCGTTTCATTCCGGTGACACGGCTCCGCACACATCGGACCGAATCGCACGCAGAACATCGGATTACCCGTAGCGAATGAACAGGTCGCGGATCGGCGTCGATCGCCCCCGAAAGGTTCGCATCGTGTTCCGTTCCATTCGCGATTCATCGTTCGACATTTCCTTCCGCTGCCTCACCTGTCTGCGTCGTGCCCACACGCCTGACTGGGTGTCGCACGCAGACAGATACGGCAGGCGGTCGCGGCTCGGTTTGTTCCGCTCCCTCACGGTCGCGGCTCTGATTCCGGTCGCGGCTCAGTAACGGCGGTCGCGGTTCGGTAAAGGCGGTCATGGCTCGGTTCGAGCCGTGCCGCACGGTTCGCATCGAAACGCGATCGTTCGACGAGTCGCGCAGCGTCCGGCACACCTTACTCCTCACTGCCGAGGCAGCGAGCTTGCTGGAAATAGCCGTCATACGCCCGTCGGACCTCGTCCAGTGTATCGCCGCCGAACTTCTCCAGAAACGCCCGCGCGACCTCGAAGGCGACCACGTTCTCCACCACCACGCTGGCCGCCGGGACCGAACAGATGTCGCTTCGTTCATAGTCGGAGCGCTCGGCCGTCTTGCTGACGAGGTTGACGCTGTCCAGCCCGCGCAGCAGGGTGCTGATGGGTTTCATGGCCGCCCGCAGAACGATCGGCTCACCGTTGGTCATGCCCCCCTCGATCCCGCCGGCGTTGTTGGAACGACGGGTGAAGCCCAGACGCGGCGTGTCGCGGAGGGCGGGGTCGTAGTCGATCTCGTCGTGGACGCGGCTGCCGGGGCGGCGGGCGGTCTCGAACCCCAGCCCGATCTCCACGGCCTTGATCGCCTGGATGGATCCCACCGCCTGCATGAGCCGTCCGTCGAGCTTCTCCTGCCACCGCATGCAACTGCCCAAGCCCGGCGGATGACCGACCACGCGGACCTCGATGATCCCGCCGAGGGTGTCCTTGTCTTTTTTCGCCCGACGGATGGCGTCGATCATGGCGTCGGCGGCGGCGGCGTCCGGACAGTAGGCCTCGTTGCCGTCCCGCAGCGCGCGAAGCGCCGG
>CAZNQN010000031.1:0-252 GCA_964574925.1 uncultured Phycisphaeraceae bacterium
GCCGCCGAGCCCGTTTTCTTCGTTGGTCCAGAGCACGACGCGGATCGTTCGCCGCGGTCTGAGGTTCAATCGCCGCAGCACGCGGATCGCTTCCATGGCCATCACGCACCCGCCGCCGTCGTCGTGCGCTCCTTGCCCCACGTCCCACGAGTCGATGTGTCCGCCGATGACGACCACTTCTTCCGGTTTTTCGCGACCGAGCAGTTCGCCGACGACGTTGGCCGACTCGGCGTCGGGCAGCGTCTTCGCGCC
>CAZNQN010000031.1:262-6845 GCA_964574925.1 uncultured Phycisphaeraceae bacterium
TCTGCAAGCGGATCCGCACCGGGATGCCCCGTTTGCGCAGGCGGGCGATCATCTCCGCATCCTCGATGCTCAAAGCAGCCGCGGGAATCTTCACCTTCGCGTCGCCGTAACGCATCGCCCCCGTATGCGGCGAGCGCAGACTCCGCGCCGTCACCGAGCGGATCACCGCCGCCACCGCGCCGTACTGCGCCGCCCAGCGGGCCGCGTTGTACCGAAACCGAACCGCCTCCCCGTACCCCGACCCTCGGCTGGCGTCATAGGGCGGCATGACGTGATTGAAGAGGATGATCTTGTCCTTCGCCTGCTCGCCCAGCTTCTCCAGTTCCTTTTCGTCCGTGACCACCTCCACCTCGGCCGTGATGCCTTCCGGCGGCGTACCCACCGATCCGCCCAGACCCAGCATGTGCAGGCGTTCCCGTCGCGGCTGGAGCATCTCCGCCCATTCTTCCCCCCGCACCCAGTGCGGCACCACGACCTTTTCCCGCCGGATGTTCTCCGCGCCGTCGCGGCGGAGACGCCGGATGGCCCAGTCGATGGCCTGTTCCAGTTCCTTCGACCCGCTGAGCCGATGCCCGATCGTCAGGCAGAGTTCTTCCAGCTTGTCGTAGGCGTCGTTGCCCGCCAGCACCGAGTCCACGATCCGCCTCGTCGTCTCGCGGTAGCGGGAGATGATGGAATCGTGTCCGTGTTCCGGCCACTCGGCCGATGCGACCGCCGGGCCCAGAAGAACGATTCCTGCGATCGGCAACCATCTGAATCTTCGTTTCACTGCCGTATCTCTCCGTTCGTCGTTTCGTGTGGTTCCGCCCCGAAATGCCGATTGTACGGAATCCCCCCTTTTCCTTCCATGTTTGGATTTGTCGGTTCCCGGTCTGAGGCGGGCCTGGGGCTGGACTCTGCGGACGGCACCACCCCGAATGTCCGCCGTGTCCGCCGCTCTTTCCTCGACCGGGCTTCGATCCTATGATCGGGCAAAGGGAGCGTCGATTGTCGTGGGATTGCCTGTCAACGAGCTTGCCATGCGTTTGCCGACGGTTGCCATCGTGGGTCGCCCCAACGTGGGCAAAAGCAGTCTGTTCAACGCCCTGCTGGGACGGCGGGCGAGCATCGTCGATCCCACCGCGGGTGTCACCCGCGACCGCGTCACCGCCGTCTGCCACGTCGGCGACACCTATTTCGAGCTGGTCGATACCGGCGGGCACGGCATCGTCGATCGCGACGACCTCAACGAGGACGTGGAACGACAGATCCGCCTCGCCGTCGCCCAGGCCGACCTGATCCTCTTCGTCGTCGACGGACGGGCGGGGTTGCACCCGCTGGATACGGCCACCGCCGAACTGCTGCGGCGAAGCGACCGCGCCGCCATCGTCCGCCTCGTCGTCAACAAGATCGACAACCCGCGCCTGGAAGCCAACGTGGGCGAGTTTCTTCGCCTGGGGTTCGGCGACCCGCTCGCCGTTTCCGCCCGCGAAGGGATGGAGGTCTCCACCCTCAAGGAATCGATCGCCGCCGCGCTGGAAGGGACCGACGCCCGCCCCCCCGCCGACCCGATCATGAAGGTCGCCCTGGTGGGCAAGCGCAACGCCGGCAAGAGCAGTTTCATCAACGCCCTGGCCGGGGAGGACCGCGTCATCGTCAGCGAGGTGCCCGGCACGACGCGCGACAGCATCGACGTGCGCTTCGAGAAGGACGGGCGGGTGCTGGTCGCCATCGACACCGCCGGCGTCCGTAAGAAGAAAAGCCTCGCCGACGATGTGGAGTTCTACGCCTTCACGCGTGCGTTGCAGTCCATCCGCCGCGCCGATGTCGTGCTCTTCCTGATCGACGCCACCGTGCCCGTCAGTCAGGTGGACCGTCGTCTCGCGGCCGCCATCGTGGAGGAATACCGCCCCTGCGTCATCGTGGTCAACAAGTGGGACCTGGCCAAAGGGCGGGCCTCGACCGACGATTACGGTCGCTACCTGGACAAGGTCTTTCCGCAACTTTCGCATGCCCCGGTGGCGTTCACCTCCGCCAACACGGGCCGCAACTGCTTCGCCACCGTGGACGTCGCCGCCTCCCTGTTGAAGCAGGCTCGTACCCGCGTGAAGACGGGGGAGTTGAACCGCATCCTGCGGGAGGCGGTCGAGACGAATCTCCCCTCCACCAAGCGGGGGCGAAAACCGCTTCGCTTCTACTACGCCACCCAGGTGGGCACCGAACCGCCCACCATCGTGCTCTTCGTCAACGATCCGGACCGGGTGACGCCCGCCTACGAACGGTTCCTGATCCATCGACTGCGGGACGCGTTGCCCTTCCCGGAGATCCCGATACGATTGGTTTATCGGCCGCGGCGGGGACAGGGGCCCGCGCCCGAACCGCCGAGCTTCGCCGCCCGTCTGTGAATCGACAGCCGGCGGCCCTCGCTGCGATGCAGGAGGAAGCACCATGAGCATCGAGCTGCACTGTACCCGCTGCCAGAAACTCATCCGCGCCCCCGACAACGCCGGCGGTAAACGCGGCAAGTGCCCCTACTGCGGCCACAGCATGTACATCCCCATGCCCGTCGAGGATGAAATCCCCCTCGCTCCCGTCGACGAGGAGGAGGAGCGGCGGGCCGAGGAGGAACGGAAACGGGCCATCCGTTACGCCGCCGACGTCGCCCATGCCACCGGCGGCGACGCTTCCTGGGAAAACGAACCGCCCCCTCCCTCGCTTTCCGGCGTCGCGCCGGAGTCGATCGACCTGGGCGCGGAGGTGGAGGCATTCATCCGGGCCATGGGCGCATCGAAGCTCGACGAAGCCGAGGCGGCCGTCCACCGTCTCCGCCACGCCGGCGACCGCGCCGTCGCCTACGTCGAGCAACAGGATCCCAAGGCGCTGGCGGAACTGTGCGGCGATCTGCCCCTGCCCGTCGTGAAGGGGTTCCTCAAGACGCTTCTCGGCCGCTTGGAGTCCGGATCATAAGCACTTCGCACCGTCGTCCGGAATGCGGGGAAAAAGCGGTGATCGAACTCGGTGGCAGGCGGGGAAATGACCATGACGGGAACGTCCATTCGATCGATTCGTTTCGTGTTGCTTCTGTCGCTCGCACCGATGCTCGGCTGTGATACCCTGTCGGGGTTTCTGCTCCCGTCCACGACGACGGTGGATCTCGTCAACAACGGCGATTTCCCCGTCGACGTCACACTCTACTATGACGATCAGCAGGAAACGCCCGAGTTTCTTCTGACCGAGATCGGCCGGCGGCTCGACGTCACCGTCGATCCCGGCGACACCGTCAATTTCACCCGCAACTGCGACGAGCTTCAGGTGATCGTCATCGACGATGCCGATTTGCGGATCATCGGCGGCATCGGACCGGAAACCAGCAGCGACGTCCTCCGCGACGGCAGCGACTTCACCTGCGGCAGCCGCATCGTCTTCACCTTCGACCACACCGACCTCATCACCGACTTCCACGTCAACGCGACCGTGACGCCGTTTTGAATCGCGAAAGCGGCGGCCGTATCGGAGGGGGGCAAGGCAGCCCGGAAAGGGACGCTCACGGAAAGAGGGAGTCTGTGTCAACTGTTGGAAACTCGTTTTCGAGGGGTTCAATGGGAGCGCGGGTAAGGTGATCGTCTGCTTCACCGATTCGGTTGATCGTATGCACGGCGGGCGATCGGGCGTGGTTTCACGATGGCTCGTCGTCTTTCTGGAGTTCGAGGAGGTCATGTTCGAGATGGTAGCAGATATGCATCACGATTCTTGAAGCTTCTTGCAGAATCAGTCCATCGTCCACCCGGGAAGCATCGGCTGTCTCGACGCCATTGCGCAAAGCGGGAACGATTCGCCCAAAGAAAACCTCGAATTCTTCACGCAGGTCGTCGAGGGCGATGGTGAGATCTTCTCGGTTGCAGGCGTGCTTTCGTGGAACGATTGAGGGATACGCCTGGATCACGTGTTCGCTCAAGAAGGAAGGTAGGGACTCTTGGGGAAGAAGGGATGTCAGGGTTTCGTTGGGCCTTTCTTCCACATCGATCGAATCGTCCGCTTGGTCGAGAACACCCCCGATCACTTCGAAGAGATGCAACAAGTGCAGGGCCGTCATCCATACTGGATCGCCCTTGTCCGCATCGGTCTCGGGAGTCCGTCGTTCCAGGCAAGCTTCCAGCGTCCGGCCCCATCCGAGAGCGACGTGGAAAGCCTCGTCCAGGCATGTTTCGAGCGTCCTTTGCGTATGTTCCGGAAGGGGGCGGAGATGCCGGTTGGCGAACATATTTACACTTTGGGCGGATTGTCGCCTTCGAAAGCTTTGCACTCTATGTTTGCAAGCGAAGCCGCGACGTTCCTCTCGGCGTACGAACGAACAATTTTGTGACGCCCTTGAGGGTATTCAAACAATCCCTGTGCTGATGTTGCCCCCTCTTATTGCGTCTGGTTCTCCAGTTCCTCGTGGTAACGGCGCATGGCCGCCCGGCGGGTGATCAACCCGGTGATGGTGCCGTTCGCATCCGGGGCGGCCACCGGCAGGGATTCCACCTCGTTGCGGGCGAACTTGTCGAGCACTTCGTCCAGCGTTTCGTCCGGGCGGACCGTCGGCACCCCCGATCGCACCAGCTCGCCCACCAGCAGCAGCGAGACCGCTTCCGGTTGCAACAGCGCCGTCCGGATGTCCTGTCCCGTGACCATCCCCTGATAGTGCCCCTCGTCGTCGACCACCACGAAATCCACCGCGTTCGTCTGCCCCGCCATGGCGATCAGCGTCTGGAGCGGGTCTTGCGGATGCGCGGTCTTGGGTTCCAGCCAGGGCACGTCCCGCACCGTGATCCGCCGCAGCAGCGTCAGGTCCGTGATCGTCCCGATCCGCACCCCGCGCCGACGCAGCTTCAGCGTGTAGATGCTGTCCGCCTGGATCAGCCGGGCCACCGCGGTCGCCACGATCGCCGCGAACATCACCGGCAAAATCACCTTCGGTTCCCGTGTGATTTCGTAAAGGATTACGATGGCCGTCAGCGGCGCGTGCGTTGACGCCGCCACCACGGCCGCCATCCCCACCAGCGCGTACGCCCCCACCGCCGACGACTCCACCATCCCGAACCGGTGCAGCGTCATCCCGAACGCCCCGCCCACCGTCGCCCCCATCAGAAGCGACGGCGCGAACACGCCTCCCGATCCTCCGCTGCCCAGCGTCAGGCTCGTCGCCGCCACCTTCAGCAGGCCCAGCACGAGAAGCCCCCCGATGGTCATCTGCAGAAGCCCTTTCCCCAGGGTGGCCTCGATCACGGGATATCCGTTGCCGTAGAAGGGGGGCATGGCTTCGTGTCCGCCCACGATGGAAAAGGCCGCCCCCGCCAACCCCAGTCCCAGCGCCCCCAGCACCGGCTTGAGCGATTCGGGAACAGGCAGGCGGTCGGCGAAGTCTTCGATCCCGTAGAGCGTCCGGATGAACAGGATCGCCATCAGTCCGCACAGCAGCCCCAGAATCAGGTAATAGGGCAATTCGAACCCCGCGAAGACGTAATCCGCCCCCCGCAGCGCCCGCACTTCGAACAGCGCTTCATCCTGCGAGCGGATCGCGTGCATGATCGAGCAACTGATCACGCTGCTGAAGACCACCGGTGAGAACGTGCGGAAAGAGAAATCTCGCAGGAAGATTTCCAGTGCGAACAGCACGCCCGCCACCGGCGCGTTGAAAATGGCGCTGATCCCCGCCGACACCCCGCAGGCCACCACGATCCCCAGTTGCCGCCGCGGCAGGTGCAGCACTTGCCCGAACGTGCTTCCGATGGCCGCCCCGATCTGGATGATCGGGCCCTCCGTCCCCGCCGATCCGCCGGACCCGATGGTCAGCGCGCTGGCCACCGCCTTCGCCGACGCCACCCGCGGGCGGATGATCCCTCCCTGCCGGTAGAGGGCGTCCATCACCTCCGGCACGCCGTGCCCCTTGGCCTCCGCCGCGAACCAGCGGGTGATCTGTCCCACGCCGATCGCCCCCGCCACCGGCAGCACGATCAGCATCCACCACCGCCCGCCGTACAGACCGCCCTCGCCATAGGCGAGATCCCGCGCCAGCTCCAGCAGCAGGAAGAACAGGTGGGCGAACAGTCCGGTGCCCGTCCCGATCAGGATCGCCACCAGCACCAGCAGGTATTCTTCCCGCAGCCCGACGCGGGCAAGACCGCGTTGCAGGCGGAGACGAAGACGGGAAGGCCACAGCGTTGAACGTGTACCGGATTCCGTTGCCTCGTGGGTCATCCTGGTTCCAGATACCGGGGAACGTCGTCGGGCGATGCGGCGATTACCCTACTCCTCCGACTGCGGCCCCGCAAGCGGCTTCGCCCGACCGATCCGCAGGCAACGGATCGTGACGCGGATCGCCTTGTATTGCGATATGGCGACCCGCCTCGTGCAGGGGCGACTTCCCCAACAAAGCCGCCACCTCCCGACAGAGTCGCTACCGCCGAAGCAGAACCGCGACCGCCTACCTGCGCGTGTTCGCCCGCAGAAAGGTGAGGGAGCGGATGGAATGTCCAATGATGAAGAGCGAGTCGATCGTTGCCTGCGAGTAAGCAGTGGTCCGTTGCCGTCGGATGGGAAGGGCGGAGGAAATCGTCGTGCA
>CAZNQN010000031.1:6855-11843 GCA_964574925.1 uncultured Phycisphaeraceae bacterium
TGCACACTGACAGCCCGCGACTCGGACACGCAAACGAAAACGATCTATACACGGGAGAAAATGACGGAGGCGTTGTACCCGCCGAAGCCGGCCGAGTTGTTGAGCACGTGATGCAGGGAGGCCGACCGCGGCGACCCGCGCAGCGCCTCCAGCGGACACGGCGTAAGCGGCTCTTCCAGGTTCCAGGTGGGAATGAGCGTCTGCCGCTCCAGACTGAGCACGCAGGCGGCGGACTCCAGCGCCGAGGCCGCCCCCATCGGATGCCCCGTCAGCGCCTTGATGGAACTGAACGGCGTCTTCGTCGGGAAATGGCGGGCCATCACCTTTGTTTCGATCGCGTCGTTCTGCGGCGTGCCCGTCCCGTGGGCACAGATGTAGTCGATGTCTTCAGGATCGAGGCGGGCATCGTCCAGCGCCGCCCGGATCGCTCGTGACAACCCGTCGCCTTCCGGATGGGGACGGGTGGGGTGATAGCTCTCCCCCGCCAGTCCGACGCCGCGAAGATGCGCCCGGATCGGCGCCCCGCGCCGTTTCGCATCGCCAAACCGTTCCAGGATGAACACGCCCGCCCCCTCGCCGACGAGCAGCCCGTCGCGCTCGGCGTCGAAGGGACGGCACCGCTCCGCGGCCATCACCCGCGAACGCATGAAGCCCAGAAACGCCAGCCGGCTGAACCCGTCTGCCCCACCGGCGACGGCCAGGTCGCATTCCCCTCGAAGCAGCGCCCGCCTTGCAACAGCGAGTGCCATGTTTCCCGCCGCACAGGCGCCGTAAAGATCCGCGCATCGCCCGCCGCTTTTCACCGCATCGGCGACATGGCGGGCGATCACGCCCGGCCGACCGGTGTGGATCTCCCGCGCGTGGGCGGGAGACATCCACGTCGATTCGTCCTCCTCGATCCGCCGCTCGATGAACTCGGTCTCGCCCATCGTCGTGCCCATGACGATCAGGGCATGGCAAAGACGCGGATCCCCGGCCTTGAGCCCGGCCGAACGAAGCGCGCTGCGGGCGGCTTCCACCGCCAGGGCGGACGCCCGCCCCATCCCCTCCGCCGCCGGAATCGGATCCCGCACCTGGCAGGCGATGCTTCGCGGCAGATCGGTCGTGTCGAACCCGGTGACCGGCGCCGCCGCGTGGAGACCGGCAAGCAGCGATGCCCAGAAGGCATCCTCCCCGCACCCGATCGGGGAAACGATGCCCATCCCGGTGATCACGACGTTCGAATCGTCCACGGCGGATCGGATATCGGCCCCGCAGGACGGTCGGTCAGGGGGGCGCGCGGGTTTACGCGGCGGCCATCCGCTCCCGCATCATGTCGAACACGTCTTCAAGACAGGAGACCCGCTGGATGATGTCCTCCGGCAGCTCGCGACCGATGATCGACTCGATGGTGGCGATCATGTGCACGGCGTCGAGCGAATCCAGCCCGATTTCCGTCAGCGGTTTGTGAAGGTCGATCTCCTCGACCGGAATCTGGAGCGTCTGCGCCAGCCAGTCCAGGATCTCCCCCCTCGCCTGTTCGTAACCCTTCATACTCGTTCTCCCCCGGCGGGCGGCACCACCCGAACGGGGTCGGAAGATGCCGACCGCGCCGACTCGCCCTCGGTTTTCCCCGATACGGTTTTCCCCCGTCGCTCCGCGGCCCTTTGCAAGCCGCGCAGCGGATACGAAATCTCTCGCATCATCCACTCCGCCACCGTCTCCCGCCAGCGGCGATAACCCGTGATCGTCGCGTCCCCCCGGACGGCGTCACGGACCCGGAGCTCCACCCGGTCGCATTCGCGGATGGACGCGCGAATCGCTTCCTGCACGTCCGCCGGCAACCGCGACACGTTCTCCTCGAACCACCCGACGTCGTTGATCGAGCGGGCTTTCAGACCGAAGCACAGACCCAGATGCACGTGGGCCCGCCACCCCGGCGGGAACCGCTCCGCCAGCGCCAGCGCCTTTTCCAGACGGTCGGGATTGACGAACGCGGCGGCCAGACCGACGCCGCCGGCAGCTTCGGCGGCCATATCGCCCAGACCTTCCAGGCGGGTCATCAACGCCTCCGGATCGGAATGGTAAAGGAAGTACAGCGCCCGTCCCGCGCCCTGATAGGCGGCGTTGCGGGCGTAGCCCGGGAATGCATCCAGACGACGCAGCGCATCGGGACGACGGCGATCGTGGAAGAACGCCTGCGTGAATCCGTATCCGTCGAAACACAGGTAGCGATGCAGCACGTCGAGCGGTCGGACGGACTCGGCGACTCGCGCCGGCGCGGTCCGCCGCATCCCCCACCAGAACCCCAGTCCGACATAGTGGAGATAGCGGAAACCGGGGGCGGGCTTCACGATCGTCCGCTCGAAATGCTCCGGATCGAAACGGAAAAGATGCCGCGGCAGATACGCCATCGCCGCCCCCTCGTGAGCGAAGGGCTGATACAGCGGCTCCAGCGAATCGCAGAACACGCGCCACGTCCGGTCACTTACGGCGGTCAGCGCCGTGTTGAACCCGGCGGCGAAATGCGACAGGATGCCGTCGATCCGCTCGACGTCCGCCGCATCGGAGACGAGCAGTCGCAACCGGCGGACGGTCATCTTTCGCGCGGGGATCCGCGCCGGCAACAGCAGCACCCGCCATCGCCCGCTCAGGGCAAGCGCGGCCGCCGCCGCAACCCCGATCCCTCCGAAGATGTAGGACTCGACCATCACCTGCCGGTTCTCCCCTGGCGAGGTTTCCCCCCCATTCGTACCGCGTCCGTCCGCGACGCGAAACCCCCGGATCGCGGGCACGACGCGGCCCCGCTCAGACCGACCCCGCCATGCGGACGATCCGCACACCCCTGTGCGGCGCGTGTTGCGATGGACGCAGCCCTACCGTGAACGTGACGCGGTACGACACTTGAACATCCCGACGTTCCATTATACGGGATCGGGCCGGCGTGTCACGAGAAAAATATCGGGCCCGCAGATCCGGCCGATCCGCATCCCGGCGGGCGAATCGGCTTGCCGCGTCCCGCGGGCGAACATACGATCCGCCCCGATCTTCCCCCGGCACGGTCCGGAAACGAGCATCGCGCCGGGACGGGGGCTGTGTTGCCCCCAGAATCCGGGAGGCGAATGAAGCGTCGGCCGGAACGGATGAGTCCGGCGTCCGCGCCCGCCCGGCAGGTAGAGACACCCTTGCGATTCCTGTACCGCCTGGCCATTCGACGTCCGCTCCCGACGCTCCTCGCGGGTCTGATCCCCGTGCTGGCGGCGGCGCCGGGACTGACCCGCCTGACCCTGCGCACCGACGGACACGCCCTCGTTCCCGAACACGCCCCCGCCATCCGCGAAGACCGCCGCATTCGCGACATCTTCCATGTGGAAGACCTGTTCGTCGTCCTCATTCGCACGGACGATCAGCGGGGCCTGTACAACCCGAAAATCCTCAAACTCGTACAGCGCTTGACCGACGCGCTGAAAGCGCTTCCCGGTGTGCATCCGTGGAACGTGATGAGTCTGGCCACGGAACGCACCGATCGCACCAAGCCGGGCACGCTGATCTTCCGCCGCTTCCTCGAACCGCTGCCTTGCACCGACAACCAACTGGAAACCCTCCGCGGCGATCTGGCCGCCATCCGCCTCTACAACGGCACGCTCGTTTCCGACGACGGCTTCGCGACGGCCATCCTCGTCGGCGCTCCCTCCGGTATGGATCGCATGCGCCTGTATCGACGGATCGTCGCGCTCACGCAGCAATATCGGACCCGCTGGGAGGAGCATATCGACGTGATCGGCGCACCGGTGGCGGAAGCTCTCCTCGGGACCCACATCCTGCAAGACCTCGGCGTTCCCGAGCGGTTCCTTCCCGCACCGTTGCCGCAAGATGAACCCGCGTTCGACCGGCCCGCCACCCTGCACGAGTGGCGCGTCTTCATCGCCCGTCACGTCGGTCTGGTGCCCGTCGCGCTGGTGCTGATGGCGCTGGTCTTTCTCATCAGCTTCCGCAGCGCGGTGGCCGTCGCGCTTCCCCTGATCGAAGCCGGCGCGGCCATCGTCTTCGTCCTCGGCGTGATGGGATGGACGGGCGTGCCGGTATATCTGACCGTGGCCGTCCTGCCCGTCATCCTCACGGCCATGGGCATCGCCGACGAGATCCACATCTTCGCCCGCTACCGCGACCTGCTGCGCATCCGCGGTTTCCGTGCCCCCGGGGAGACGCTTCACGAGACGATGGACGAGATGTTCGGGCCGGTGGTCAAGACTTCGCTGACGACGACCGTGGGCTTTCTTTCGTTCGCCCTCTCACCCATCGCACCGGTGCGCGTGTTCGGTCTCTTCACCGGACTGGGGATTCTGTTCTGCCTGCTCTGGTCGCTGACGGTCATTCCCGCGTCGCTCGCCCTGGTTTCCCCGACGTGGTTTTTGTCTCGGCGGGTGGTCGCAAGGGGTCCGCAACGATCCTCCCTGCTCGCCCGCTGGACGGAGAGCATCATCCGTCACCGGCGGCTCGTGATGCTCCTGCTGCTGGCGGTGATCGCGGCCGCTCCCTTCGGCGTGCGCCGCGTGATCGTTCAGGACAGTTGGATCGACGGTTTCTCCCCGGATAGCCGTTTTTACCGCACCACCCGATACTGCAACGACCATTTCCTCGGCACCCACCTGCTGCTGGTGGCGGTGGAGACGGATGCCCCGCCCCCCGTGGAAGGGGAACTGACCGAAGAGGCCCTGAAACATTCGGGCGTGTACCTGCCGGCGGAACAGTTGCCGGACCCGAACCCATGGATCGGGGCGCGGATCTTCCTTTCGCGCGAATCGTCCCTCATGAAAGCCCGCATGAAAACGGCCGCGTCCCGTCGTGTTCGGCCGGTTCCCCCCTGGCACGCGCGGATCGACGAGGTGCGCGTCGAGGGGAACCGTGTCTTTTTGCGCACCGCCCGACGGAGCGGCTCGCCCCGCCTCGCGATGGCCCGCCGCGGTGACGGACCGATCCGCTTCCGCCTCGTCCTCGAACCCCTGACC
>CAZNQN010000032.1:0-4137 GCA_964574925.1 uncultured Phycisphaeraceae bacterium
AGCTGAAGAACCGGCTGAAACGGTTGAAATAGAGCACGAAGGAAAAGGCGGCGTAGAGTCCGAGGAGGATCTCGACGATCCACATGCGGTCGTGGGTGACGGTGTAGATGCTTCGGCGGACCTGACGGGCGACGCTGCCGGATTTGGGGGTGCGGACGAATTCGCCGCCGCGCAGATAGAGTCCGCGGATCACGGCGAGCGTGTTGTTGACGCACATCCCGCATCCGAGGACGAGCATGGAGGGGATCGTGCGCAGTCCCGACCATCCGCCGCCGAGGCGACGACGGGCGTAGGCGTACACGAGCGAGGGGGCGATGGCGGCGAGGACGATCAACCCCCAGATGATCCAGGCCCAGCTCGTGCCCAGTCGGCCGTCGTTGTAGACCAGCACCATGGGGCGGGCGATCAGGGCCAGCAGAAGCATCCAGACGGCGACGGAATAATGCGTAAGGTGGAGGGTGGCTTCGAGCTTCTCGCCGAGGGAGAGGGGGGCGCGCCAGATGCGGGGTAGGAGTTTGCGGGCGACCTGGATGGAGCCGGTGGCCCAGCGGCGCTGCTGGCTCTTCAGGGCTGCCACCGTGCCGGGCAGCTCCGCCGGGCAGGCGAGATCCAGGTCGTAGTCGATCTTCCATCCGGCGAGCTGGGCACGATAGGAGAGGTCCAGATCTTCGGTCAGCGTGTCGCCGCTCCACCCGCCGACGCGGGGATCCTCGATGGCGTCCTTGCGCCAGACGCCGGCCGTGCCGTTGAAGTTCATCATCAGATGGTTCCAGGCCCGGGCGCCCTGCTCGATGGCGAAGTGCCCGTCGATGCCCAGCGCCTGGGCCTCGGTAAGCCAGGACTCTTCGCGGTTGAGGTGTGCCCATCGTCCCTGGAGACAGGCGAGCGTCGGATCGGTCTCCAGTAAGGCGACGGCGCGGCGGAGGAAGCCGGCGGGGGGGACGAAATCAGCGTCGAAGACGGCCACGTAGACCCCGCGGGCGGTACGAAGCCCATGCGCCAGCGCCCCCGCCTTGTAGCCTTCGCGGGTGGGGCGGCGGATGACATTGACGTCCGCGCCGCGGGCGCGGAGGCGGGCGGCGGCGGCATCCACCAGGTCCCGCGTGTGGTCGTTGCTGTCGTCGAGGACCTGGATCTCGTGCCGGCCGGGGGGATAGTCCATGGCGGCGACGGCTTCCATCGCGCGAACGGCCACGTCTCCTTCGTTGTAGATGGGGATCTGGGTGGTGACGACCGGCCAGGCGTCTTCCCGGCGGTCGCGACGATAGGTCTCCACGCGACGATCCAGTTCATCCTGTTTCGCTTGCACGCGCCGGCGGAACAGCAGGAGCAGGACGTACAGATGGAGACCGTAGATGAGCAGAGCGACGGTGGGTACGGCGAAGAACACCAGGATGATCCAGAACAGAACCTCTTCCAACGCCGTGTCTCCTATGGGTCAAGGGTGTTGCGGTCGATTTGCATGCCGTCTCAACCCGTACGAACGGGGGCGGTATTCCGTTCGGGTCGTACCGTTCGTGCCGAATGGGGAAGTGTACGCCCGATGGGCGGGAAACGCCACCCGACGGGGACAGCAGGATGGCATCGGAAGAGCCGCGCGGGGGCACGTGAATGAAAAACCGCCCCGATCCGACAAGAACGGGAATTCCGGAGGCGGGCGGGCGGTATAATGGGAGGAAGACGGTCGGCGAGGCCGCGCGGGGGAACCGGGAGTCTTCTGACACACCCTTCACAGGGCACATGGGGTCGGCGGCATGACAGGCAACCAACGGCGGCGGGTGGACGTCGTTTTTCTCATGGCCGGGATTCTGGCAGGGTCCTTTCCCGCGGAGGGACAGACCCGGGCCGCTCTCCGGCCCCTTCCCGACGACGTGCGCCTGCACCGTTCCCGACGAACGGGGATGCTCGATTTTCTTGCGGTACCCGCGGGTCGGACACTCGCTCCCGCCTCGCTGGCGGGGGCCAAGGTGGAGCCGCCGGATGTGCTGCGTGTCTACGCCCCCCGGCTGGGCATCCGCGATCCCGATGTGGAACTGGTCGCCGACGGGCAGCAGGTCGACCGGTTGAGGTGGACACGCTCGACGTTTCGTCAGGTTCACCGAGGCATACCCGTCTATTCGGGAATGCTCTACGTGCATCAGGACGCGACGGGGGCGGTCCGTGCGATCAACGGGCGGTTCTACCCGATCAAGCAACCGCTGGACGTGACGCCGACCCTCTCCCGCGAAGAAGCGACGGCGGTCGCCCGCCGGGAGCTGGGCGAACCGGCGGTGGAGACGGAACGGATCGACCTTGTCATCGTGGATCCGGGCTGGTACGGCGATCCGTCCACGGGACCGCACCTGGCCTATCACATCGTGCTGCGGTCGGCGGCGGGTCCGATCCGGGAGGCGTTTTTCATCGACGCGCACAGCGGGGAGATCCTGGATCGCTGGTCGATGGTGTGCACGCTGCTCCAGCGACAGGTCTATGACATTCTCGGAGGCAGCGACTGCTGCACGGTGCACGACCTGCCCCGCTGCGACGACGAAGCGTGCGAACAACAGGTCTGCGATTTCGAGGAGACGTGCTGCGCGTCGCAATGGCACGACTTCTGCCAGATCATCGCGTTCAATTTCTGTTTCGACCTGTGCGTGCCCGGCGGACTGGTGCGCGGCGAGGGGGATCCGCCCACGGGCGATCCCGACATCGACGCCGTGTACGACTATTTCGGGGATACCTACGACTTTTTCCGGCGGGCGTTCGGGCGCGACGGTCTCGACGGGGCGGGGCTGCCGGTGTCGGCGACGGTGAACTGGCCGTTCTTCTGTCCCAACGCCTTCTGGGACTCCTCGCTGGTGCTCGCGGGCTTCTGCGCGGGGACAGCGGCGGACGACATCGTGGCGCACGAGCTGACGCACGGGCTGACGGAATATACGGCCGACCTGATCTACCAGAACCAGCCGGGGCAGCTCAACGAGTCGTTCTCTGACGTGTTCGGGGAGCTGGTGGACCTGTTCAACGGGGATGCGGAGGAAGCGGATCGGATCGGTCCGCCTCTGTGGCCGACGCATCCGACCGGCGGAGGGACGGACCATCCCAACCGCCGGCGGACGCGGTGCAGCCGGCGGTTCAGCCGGTTTACCGACGGCGTGCGGTGGTTGATCGGAGAAGACGCGCTGGTGTTTCGCGTTCCCATCCGCGACATGTGGGACCCGACGTGCGAGGAGGATCCGGACCGGGCGAACAGCCCCTTGCAGACGTGCGACGTGGTGGACGCCGGCGGCGTGCACAGCGGCAGCGGCGTGCCCAACCACGCCTTCGCCCTGCTGGTGGACGGGGGGGCGTTCAACGGCTACGAGATTCCCGCGATCGGCGCCGTGAAGGCGGCGGCCGTTTGGTACCGGGCGCTGACGACCTACCTGACGCTGGCGTCCGATTTCGAGGACGCGTTCATGGCGTTCAACCAGGCGGCGTCGGACCTGGTGGGGACGTTTCCGCTGCACCCGGCCACGGGGAAACCCATCGACGAGATGTTCACCGAGGCGGACGCGGAAGCGGTCGATCTCGCGTTGCGTTCGGTGGAGATGAACTCGATCGGGCGGTGCGGGCACAACTCGCCGGTGCTGTCGTCGGATCCGCCGCCGATCTGCGCCCACCGGACGATCGTCTTCGCCGACGACTTCGAGAACGGTCCCGGGGAATGGACGGTGGAGAACACGGGGCCGACCACGCCCTACGACTGGGCGCAGGTGGGCGATCTTCCCTTCGATCGTCCGGGGACGGCGTGGTTTGTCGACAACGGCGCGGCGCTGGCGTGCGACGAGGAGGTCGACGAGTCGGCGGTGCATTCGCTGATCAGCCCGCCGATCGCGCTGCCTCCGGAGGAGGGCGTTCCCTATATCGCTTTCACGCACTATGTGCAGGTGGAACCGGCTTACGACGGCGGTGTCCTGCGGGTGCGGGTCAACGGCGGTACGTGGCAGGACGTGGAGCGGGAACGGTTCGAGTTCAACGGCTACAACGGCGAACTGCGGGACGTGGATTTCTACCGCAATACGAATCCGCTGGCGGGACGGGCGGCGTGGACGGGCGTCGGCGGGCGGTGGGGCACGACGATCGTGCGGCTAAACGGGCTGGCTGGACCGGGCGACACGG
>CAZNQN010000032.1:4147-11617 GCA_964574925.1 uncultured Phycisphaeraceae bacterium
GTGCAGCTCCGATTCGACTTCGGCAAGGACATTTGCGTCGGCAGCGACGGGTGGTACGTGGACGACTTCACCTTGTATCTGTGCCCGGACTGCAACCTGAACGGTACGCCCGATCATCGGGAGTTCACCTATCTGTATTCTTCCCCCTTCCGGCAACTGGGCGGCGGAGGCAGTCGCGGAAACAGATTCTTGATCCTCCCCGAAACCCCGCCGGCGGCGTCCGACGTGTTTCTCGCCATCGCCATCCAGGGCGATCTCAGCCGGGAAAGCGAGTATGTGACGTGGCGCATCGGCACGGCGCTCGAAGGGCGAGAGGAACTGGGGCGGATCTTCGTCACGGGAGCCACGGACTGTCCCGTCACGCCGGAGGAACAACGGTTCGTCATTCCGCGGGAGGTTTTCAACCGCCACCGCTCGCAGGGACGGGTGCAGCTTTCGTTCGAACCCAGCGAGCAGGTGAACACGTCCCTTTGCGGCGGGACGAACCGGTACCGGGTCTTCGTGCACTACGCGGTCGAGAGTTCGACGGTCGATGCCGACGGGGATCGGGTGCCCGATGCGTGCGAGGGGTGCGAGGTTCCACCACCCCCGAAAGAGGAACCGGGCGGCGCGGTCAAGAACCGGTACGTTTCGTTTCGTCCGGTCGAAACCGAGCGGATCGTCGCATATCGCGTCACGGCCGTGGAGGTGCCGCCGGGGTTCGAATCCCTGGCGGGCGCGACGCGGTGGGTGGATGTTCCTGAGACGATCAGCGAGTGGAGCGGTTGTACCGATCCGGTTTCGTGCGCGGAGGCGGGAGCGCCGCCGGCCGGGACGGTGCGCATCTCCTCCCTTTCCTGTGAGCCGGTCTACGCCGTGTGGGAGGCGAACGAAACGATCCACGTGACGGGTGAGATGATCGTGCCGGGCGCCCTCTATCGGATCGAGGCGATCGACCGCGGTTGCGACCTGAACGATCCTTCCGCCTATTCCGCTCCGCTGTTCGTCTCCACCGCGCGATGGGGGGACGTGGTCGGCTCGTGCACGGCGGGGATGTGCGCGCCGCCCGACGGTGCAGTCGACGTCACGACGGATCTGGCGGCGGTGAGCGACAAGTTCCGCAACGTGCCGGGAGCGATCGGGAAGGTGCGGGCGGACCTGGCCGGCGGCGTGCCGAACCGGATGGTGGACATGGAGGACGTCGCCCGCGCGCTCGACGCCTTTCGCGGGGCGGCGTATCCGTTCGAATTCGAGGAGCGCTGTGCAGGTGGGGGCGGGTAGGGACGTCTCCGCTTCCGAAGCGATCATCTCCGTCGATGCGTGCGGCGCGTGCCGGGAGCTGTCGAAGGTGCAGCGACGGACGCGACCGGGCGCGTCAGGCGAACGAATCGCGGAAGCGCGACCGGTTCAGGATGCGGATCACTTTCTCGTGTACTTCCTGCGGGTGGGGCAGGGATTCCCACCGGGGGGCGGGTTGCGCCTCACCGAGGGGGACGAATTGCAGGGTGCCGGTGCGGGTGAGCCGCTCGAACAGGGAGCGTTGCAGGAGGGCGTCGCTCAGCTCGCGGAGCTCACAGGCCGAGACGTGCAGGCGGCGGACGCCGGAAATCGTCAGGATGCGGCGGTTGGTCAGGACGTACCAGTCGGGCACCCAGTGGATCACGGCCAGGCCCAGGCGGATCAGTCCGACCAACAGGGCAAGCTGGGCGGTCGTCGTGGGCGACAGACCGGGAAGTTCCGCGTGCAAGGCGGTGACGGCAAGGGCCGCCCCCCCGCAGCAGACGAGCCAGGGAAGCGCCTGGAAGAACGGTCGCCACAGAGACGGTTTGACGGCGAGCAGGACGATCTCCCCGCCGTCGATGACCTCGCGCGGGATGGCGGCGAGGGCGGCCGGGGCGGGCGGAGCTTCCGCCGCGACGGCGGACAGCATCGTTGGCTCGTTTCGATATGGCAGCGGGCAGCCCATGGGAATTCGTTTCTGCCGGTGATGTCAGCTCGTTTGATCCGCTACGACTCCGAAGCGGTTCGTCCGGCGACGGGTCGCGCGGGTTTCAGGTTCGCAGCGCGGCGCATTCATCATTCGCCATTCGTTCTACCGCTCCCTCACCTTTCTGCGTGCGTGCCCGCACGCACAGGCAGGCGTTCGCGGCTCTGTTCTGGCGGTAGCGGCTCAGATTCACGATCGCGGCTCCGCTCTCGCCCGTCGCGGATCAGCCGAGCGGTCGCAGCGCGGTGTTCTCCTCACGAGTCAGCTCGGCGATGTACGGCAGATTCCGGTACAATCCGTCGTAGTCCAGGCCGTATCCGACGACGAAGACGTCCTCGATGTCGAATCCGACGAAATCCACCGCCACCTCGCGGGCGGCGGGAGTGTTCTTCCGCAGCAGCACCGCCGTTCGCACCGAACGGGCGCCGGCGGTCGAAACCTCCCGCTGCACCAAGCGCAGCGTGCCGCCGGTGTCGAGCACGTCGTCGACGATCAGGACATCCCGTCCGGCCACGCTCGGCAGGGCGGTGGCCTCGAAGCGGGGCGGGCCCGGTTGCGTGGCGCGCCCACGGTAGCTGGAGACGGTCACCAGCCCCAGGCGCATCTTCATCGGCAGTCGGCGCATCAGATCGGCCAAAAAAATGATCGATCCGGAGAGGACGGCCACCAGGGTCAGGTCGGCCGGCGACGGCGGCAGCGACGCGACGATCTCCTCCGCCAGCGCTGATACGCGGGATTGCAGCGCCTCCGGGGAAATCAGCGCGCGTCCGACGGCCGTCTTCATGCACGGCAGTGTATCGCGGACAAGAGGATCGGGCGAGACGCGCATCCGTCATGCCCCGTCCGCGGGAAACACCGGGAATCCCGACGATGGGGCGCATCGCGGTTGTTCGGCGGATTCTCTCTCGCCGGACTCGCGCCGCGGGGGCGAATCTGGTCGGCGGCGGGGTCGGACCCCATAATGGCGGCATCATGGCACGGTTCGAATTGCGGGATCGGGTGGTGTGGATCACGGGAGCCTCGCGGGGGATCGGACGGGCGTGCGCGGCGGCGTTCCATCGAGCAGGCGCGAAGGTGGCGGCGACGGCGCGGTCGGCGGAGCGTTTGCAGACCCTCGTTGCGGAACTGGGCGGGGAGCGGGTGCTGGCGTGTCCCGGCGACGTCACGCGGGAGGAGGACCGGGCGGCGGCGCTGGCGCGGATCCGCGAGCGGTTCGGACCGGTGGACGTGCTCGTCAACAACGCGGGCTGGGCGAGTTTCACGACGGTCAAGAACATGCCGCGGGAACACCTCACGCGGATGCTGGAGCTGAACTTCGTCGCGCCGGTGGCGTTGATCCAGGCGGTGCTTCCCGACATGCTCGCCCGTCGCTGCGGGCAGATCATCAACATCTCATCGGTCGTGGGGACGCAGGCGATTCCGCGGATGACCGTGTACAGTGCCACAAAGGCGGCACTGAATGCCCTGAGCACCGGGCTGCGCATGGAACTCTGGGGCAGCGGCGTTGACGTGCTGGTGGTGGCGCCGGGTTCGACGGCGACGGATTTCTTCGAGGCGGCGGCCGTGGTCGACGCGCAGGCGACCCGCCTGTCGCGCTCGCAGTATGCGCCGGAGCGGGTGGCGCGGGCGGTGGTGCGATCGTCGCGGCGGCGGCGTCCGTTCGTCACGCTCACCGCCGAAGGCAAGGCGATTACCGTGATCCGGCGGGTGTCGCAGCGACTGGCGGATGCCGTCATGGTCCGGGTGGCGGCGCGGGCCATGCCGGAAACCCCTCGCCGCGCGGGATCGGACCTCGACGGCCGGCGGCCGGCGGCGTCGCAGCAGTGAGCGTACGGAGGGTCGCACAGGCGGTGGCTTTTGATGCGGGGGCGGTATGGATCCCGACGGCAAGACGATCATTCCGGTCGGTGTGGACGTGGGGGCGACGACCGTACGCGTCGGCGTGGTGGATGAGGCGGGAGCCGTCGTACATCTGGATCGACGGCCGACCCCGCAAGCGGGTGAGGCCGCCTCGTTCTTCGATCTTCTGACGCAGCGCATTCGGGAGGCGGCGCGACGGTTCGCCGAAAAAATCTCGATCCCCATCGATGCGCCTCTGGCCGTGGGCGTCGCCCTGCCGGCGACCCTGAGCGCGGACCGGCGTTACGTGGTGCGGTGCGTCCATCTGCCGTTTCTTACCCAAGCTTCGATCGCGCCTGTCGCCACATGGCGGGACGTTCTTTTCACCGACTGGCGCGGCCACAGCGGCGGCACCTCCCGCGGGTCCGAGCTCGTGGTTCAGGAAGCGAACGCGAAGGGTGCCTCGTCGTTTCTCGACTTGCCGCGCGGTTCGACGGTTACGCTGCTGACGGACATCGAGGCGGCCCTGTGGGGCGAGTATCACCTCCGCGGAAAGACCCCGCCGCGATTCGGGCACCTGCGACTGGGCACGGGAGTGGGATTCGGTGTCGTTCTTGACGGGAGGGTGCAGCGGCTGGACGCGGATCGCCGCACGCATCCGGAATGGCTGATCGTGGACGAGTCTGCATCGGCCCCGTCGTGTCCGTGTGGTTTGCGCGGGTGCCTCGAACGGTTCGTTTCCGGCCCGGCCCTGGAATGGCGACTTCGGGAGCACGGCCTCGCCTCGGACCTGGCCGGGTTCCGCCGCGCACTGGACGCGCAGGAAACAGTCGCACACGCTTTCCTTCGGGACACGGCGGGGTGGATCGTGCGGGCTTTGAGGAACATCGAGACACGATGGCGTCCGGACGTCGTGGTGATCGGCGGGGGCGTCTGTCGGGGCGTTCCCCAGTTGGTGGAGGCGGTCGGGACGCTTTGTGGTTCGGTACAGGAGGGATCCCACATGCCCATCGAGGGTGACCGCGGCGGCGACTCGGCCGGCGTACTGGGAGCCGCCCTGCTCGCAAGAGACGGGGTTCCCTCGTAGAGCATCTCTTGAGGGGTTTTTCAAAACGTTGGTGGCAGATGTGGGCGGCGGACGCTTGACAGAGCTGCGACCGTAAGGGAGCGGAAGGTGCCGGACTCCGTACCACGGACATGAGCGTCCATTGGCTCGCCGAAAGAGTTTTGAAACACTCCCTTAGAATGTGGACCGGAATTCATCCCGTCGCATGCGGATGGCGTCGGAATGCATCGCCCGGGCCTTAAGCCCGCGGCTCGGAATAGGAAACGAAAAATACTTGCCACGGCACATCCCGCTTGGGATTCTCGATTCGTCATTCGGTCGAACAAACAAACCGCTCCCTCAGCTGTCTACGTGCAACGCCCGCCTGTGCGTGCCGCACGCAGACAAGCACAGGCAGGCGATCGCGGCTCATTTTTAGGGGGTGTTTCAAAACGCTGGTGGCAGATGTGGGCGGCGGACGCTTGACAGAGCCGCGACCGTGAGGGAGCGGAAGGTCCCGGGCTCCGCACCATGGACACGAACGTCCATGGGTTCGCCGAACGAGTTTTGAAACACTTCCTTACGCAGGGTTCTCCCCGTTTGGAGCGGGATACGGGATCAGTAATAGACGCTCGTGCCCGGCGGCGGTCCGGCCTCGGGCGTAGGGTGCGGATCGATCACGCCGCAGCGATGAAACCCGTCCGGCGCATCTGTCGGCGGAGATGCGAGCCTCACCTCGTCGCGCTCGCGGACGTTCAGCAGCAGCACCGTCCGATCCAGCCGGCTGAACACGAGTCGCCCGCGGTCCCCCGGGTGTTCATACCGGAAGGAGACCACCTCTTCCCGTGACGTCCCCGCAGCTCGCCCACTGTCTGCGACCGCCCCCTTTCGGGAAGCGCGAGTGCGTTTTTTCTTTTCCGAGCCGCGGGCTTCAGCCCGCGCGATGTCGCCCGAGTCCGACTGCATCCGATGGGGAAAGCACTGTTCCGCCACGTCGGAGGACGTTCCAACCTCACCCCCCTCGTTCGCGCGCTCGTCGAAACAAACCCCGAAGATGAGTCGGTCTCCCTGCGGAAAGTACGTCGGCGTCCGACCCGGCGCGGGGGAAAGCTCCATGCAGCACCCGAACAGCGTGTTGCCGTATCCGGCCACATGCACGGCCTGCGGAAAATCTTCCTCCTGGAACCGCGCCAGCTCGGCAGGATCCAGACGGAGCCCGCCGTAATGGACGCCGCGGATCCGCTCCCGCTGGGGCGGGCGCATGGCGTCGGCCAAAGCGCGAAGCACCGGCGGCGTCGTAAACACTACGTTGATCGACTCCCGCTCGACAATCGACATCGCCTGTTCCACCAGATGATGCAGGTAGCGCCGGGCGGCGAAACTGCCCGCGGGAAGTTTCTTCACCCATCGCGCGTCGAAATCGACGCAAAATGGCGGCCACGCCCCCCATCGCCGCGCGAGCGCCTCGGCCGCCCGCGCGATGATGTGCGGCCCCGACGGGCCCACGTACAACCAGCATCCGCCTCCCGGGAACCCGACGTGCTTTGCCGCCACGATGAACGGCTCCACGAACGCCGCCTCGAACTCCTCCCGCGTGTACGCCGTCCACACCGGCCGACCCATCGTCCCCCCCGTCTGCGCCAGCACCAGCGACGACCGTTCCGCCCGCACCGGTCGGGGAAGGAAATCCTCTACCGGCCGATCGTGCAGCGTCCGCGGTTCGATCCATCCCAACCGTGGCAGATCGTCGATCGTTCGAACGGTCTCCCGCGGATCGAATCCCCATTGTTTCGCCCGCTCCAGCCAGAACGGCGCCCCGTCGCGGGGGTCGAAGTGAAGCTCGATCACCTCCCGCAGTCGTTCGCGGATGGTGCTGTAAGGCGGTTCCGCGTGCATCGTTATCCGTGCAGGATGCCCTGCCGGGCGAGGAAGTCCAGGATACAGCCGACCAGTCGGGACTCTTCCCCGCGGAAGAAATGCTCAGACGATTCCAGTAAGCAGAGCGATTTCGGCTCCGGCATCCGCGCAAACCACGAACGAACCGTCTCCGCCGGGCAACTGAAATCGTTGTCGGTCGTGATCACCAGCAGCGCACCGACGCCCCGTTTCGGCGGCTCGAAGGCGTACCGGTTCGGATGGGGCGAGATCAACGCGCACGCCGCCGCCGCCCGCTCCTCCGCGCAGGCCCACACCGCCCGGCATCCGAAACTGTAGCCGATCAGCACGGACGGACGATCGAGAAACGTCGGCAGCACCCGCCAGGCGGCCTGCGCGTCCTCCACCCACCTCGTTTCTTCGGGGACCTCGCCCTCCTGCCAGAAAGCGGAAACGGCTTCCGGCCAGTCGATCGGTTCCCCCTCGCTGTCGCCGATGCCGCCGTCCGGAGAGGATGGACCGTTCACCTCCTACTGGGACCGGTGTGCCAGCAGCCAGTCTGTACGGAAATCCGGGTGGATCGGTTCCGTACGGCATCCGAACTTGACCACCTTCTCCAGAGCGCCCAGCCCGCCGCGGATGTCCTCGTCATGGCCGCTGCCGTCGCCGACTATCGCCCGCTGGCCCCTCAGGCGACGGGCAAGCTCCGTCGGTCGGATGCCTGCCTGACCCTGGAACTCAAACC
>CAZNQN010000033.1:0-218 GCA_964574925.1 uncultured Phycisphaeraceae bacterium
CGTCCTCGACCTCGAGGAGCGGCAGGCCGAGGGAACGGGCCGTTTCCGCCACGGCCGTCGGTTTCGTTTTCCGCCCCCGCCCGCTCGGTCTGGCAGGCTGGGTGATCACCAGCGGCACATCGTGTCCGCTGTTCGCCAGCCAACGCAGGCTGGGGACCGCGAACTCGCCGGAACCGAGAAAGACGATGCGCATGATCGGGGAATCGAAGGGGCGGACG
>CAZNQN010000033.1:228-8003 GCA_964574925.1 uncultured Phycisphaeraceae bacterium
GTCAGGATCCTGTCGCTCTCGCGTATCGTTCCTCCAACTGCCGCAGCGCCCGGCGGTTGGCGATTTCATCCGAGGGCGACATCGCGTCGATGATGAGCCGTCCGTCGAGGTGGTCGATCTCGTGCTGCCACACCCGCGCTTCGAGCTCCGTGCCCTCCTTCCGCACGGCGCTTCCCTTTTCGTCGAGCGCTTCCAGCACCACGCGCGTCGCCCTACGCATCACGACGTGCACCCCCGGCAGGGAGAGACATCCTTCCTCTTTCTCGTCCGCGCCGTGCGCCTCCACCAGGTGGGGATTGACGTAGACGGCGTCCTCCCCTTCCTTCCCCGTGGGGTTGCAGACGAACAGTCGCACGGGGACGCCGACCTGGGGCGCCGCCAGTCCGATCCCCTCGGCCTCGTGCATCAGCTCCAGCATCCGCGCCGCCAGCGCCGTCACCGGGGCGTCCACCCGCTCGATCGGCGCGCAGGGCTGCCGCAACACGGGATCGGGATAGAGGACGATCTTGAGGGTTGCCGGGTCGGGCCAGCGCACGGGATGCTCCGCTCGTTGCATGGTGCGGTTTCGGGTCGGAACCGTTTCCTTGACTCGTTTCGACGCCCGGATAGTATGGTATGTCTGCCGATTGTAAAGGTTTTTCCTCTCCCGATCGGCCCGTCCCGGCGGCGCGGCGCGTTGCGGGGACCTTATCGGGCATGGGTTCGACGCGGCGGTCTCGGCTCGGCCCGTCTTTGATCTTCCAGGGTGGCTGCGGTATACGAAACGACATGGGCAAGAAGAAAGACGATCAGCCTGCGGCGACCGCCGACGACTTCGCCCGGTTGGAAACGTCCGAGGCGGACAAGGCCAAGGCCCGCAAGTGGTTCGAACGGGCCCGCGAGCTGGGCGAGAAACGGCAGTTCGATTACGCCATCGAGTACTACGTCAACGGGCTGGAATACTGGCCCGACGCCGTCGAGGAAGCCTGCAAACCGCTTCACGGATGCGCCGTCGCCCGCCGCCAGACGGGGGGCAAGAAACCCGGCCTGAAGGATACCATGAAGCGCTCCTTGAACGACAAGGACGCCCGCAAGGCCTACCTCAACGCCCTCTGGTTGTTCGGGCACGATCCGGAGAATCTTTCCTACGTGGAGGGCGTGCTCAAAAACGCCTGCCGCCTGCGGGCCGACGACGCCGCCAAATGGGCCGCCAACGTCTTCCTCCGTGCCCTGGAGTCGTCCCCCAAGGCCGGCGCCAAGCAGTTCCAGACGCTGGCCCGCCTGACGGAGGAGCTGTCCGACCGCGCCGTCCAGCGGGGCGAGCCTGCCTTTGCCGTCGAGGTGCTCGAAACGGGAGTTCAGAGCCTCAACATCTGGCGGCGCCGGTTCCCCAAGGAGGACAAGGCCGACAAGGCCATCAAGGACCTGTCCACCAAGCTCACCATCCTCAAGGGCAAGTATCAGGACAGCGAGACCTTCCGCGAGAGCATCAAGGATACCGAGGCGCAGAAGGATCTCCACGATGAGCAGCGCTCCGTGCAGGCGGAGGACCGTTTCGCGGAGCTCATCGCCAAGGCCGAGCGCGCCTACGCCGAAAACCCCGACGACCCCGCCGTTCTCCAGAAGCTCATCGACCTGCTGTGCCGCCGGGAACACGATGCGGAGGAGACCAAGGCCATCGGCATTCTGCTGGAACGCTACAAGAAGACAGGGGAGTATCGCTGGAAGCATTCGGCCGACGACATCCGCATGAAGCAGCTCACCCGCCGTCGCCGGGAGCTGGAAAAGAAAGGCGATGCCGAGGCGGTCAAGCAGCACCGCATCGAACAGCTTCGCTTCGAGCTCGCCGTCTTCAGGGAACGCGTCGAGCAGTACCCCACCGACAACCGCATCAAGTACGAGTATGCCGTGCGCAACTTCCTCGCCGGTCGCTTCGACGAGGCCATCCCCCTCTTCCAGACGGCCCGCGCCGATCCGCGGAGTCGCTCCGCCTGCGAGATGTACCTGGGGCGGTGTTTCTTCCGCAAGGGCTATCACGACCAGGCCATCGCCACCCTGGAAGAGGCCATCCAGCACTACGAAATCCAGGACGATGAGCTGGCCAAGTCGATGCGGTACTGGCTGGGGCGGGCGCTGGAGGCGGCCGGTCAGCTCGACCGTGCCCGCAAGACCTACGGCCAGATCCTCCAGCTCGATTACAACTACGCCGACGTCCGCTCCCGCCTCGAAAAGCTTCCCGCATAGATCGCCGGACCGGTCGGTGAGCCCCGGAAGAGGCGGGCAGCATAGATGACACGATCGTGACAGCCATGGTACGACACGCGATGAAACAACTGGATCGCGCGGGCACGTGGGCGTTGGTCTTCTTGGTGCGCGCGTACCAGGTCATGCTCCGGCCGCTGCTGATCGGGTCCTGCAAGTTCTGCCCGACGTGCAGCGAGTACGCCGTCGAGGCGCTGTGCCGCCACGGCGCGATCCGGGGGATGCGGCTGGCTCTGGGCCGCCTGCTGCGCTGCCACCCGTTCGGCCCCGGCGGCATCGATCCCGTCCCTCCGGCGGAAGATCGTCCCGTTGTTTCCTGAGGCGTACCGCCTGCTCCTCCTTTTGCATCCGTGGCGTCTCTTTCGCGACCGGCCCCATACCGCATTCCATGACTTCACTCCCTTTGCAGGTTGCCCGATAACAACTGCGGGGTGGAAGATTCCGTGCGCGGCGGGCACGGTCTGCCCCGCCGGGCAAAAGGGTCATTCACGATGCCGCACGATTCCCGCAGCGCATCTTCGACACTGGCGACCGAACCGCCACCGGTTTCGCATTCCACGAGCCGCGAGTCGGAGGCGCCTGCCCATCCCATCCGGCCGGACCCGCTTCGCGAAACGGCTCTTTCCCTCGCCCGGCGGTGGACGGAGGACTGGCTGGAAATCGTCGGCGATTCGGTCTGGTGGTGCGATTTCGCCCCCCGCGCCGCGCAATCCCCGTCGGATCTGGCCGACCGATCGGCCGCCACGTTGGCCCTGGCCCTGCGGATCGAGCACGATCCGACGTGTACGGATGAGCGGGATCGCCTCGTCTCGGCCGTTCGCGCCTCCCTGATCGCCTGGCAGCTTTCCCTTCTGGGCGACGGCCGACCGATCGAACGGAGCGGGCGGAATTCGCCGGACCTCGCACGGAGCGCCTTCCACGTCGGCACGCTGCTGGCCGAATCCCCCCGCTTCCGCCGCGACGATCTGCTGCGCGATCTGGAGCGGCATCTCGCCTGGCTTTCCCGCCGATCCGCGTTCGTTTCCGCCTCGGCCGAGGCGTATCGAATCGCAGCCCTCGTCGAGGGCGGGATCCTCCTCCGCAACGCTCCACTTCTGGAACGCGCGCGGAAGAACCTCGGCCGGCTCCTCGCCCGCGGACACCCGGAAGGGTGGTTCCCGGAAGCCGGCGCACATGCCGGCATCGCGCTTGAGCGTGTTTGCGATCGGATGGGGATGGCGCATCGTCGCATCGCGCGGGCGGAAGCCCGCGGCTCGGAAGACGACAACGAACCATGCGCCGGCCGGTGGTGCGTCGCCGCCCTCGCGGGCATGGTCGATCCCCTCGCACGGGTTTATGCCCTGACGGGCTGGTCTGAGCTGGAACGCGCCCTGCGCCGCACCGTTTCCTTTCTGCACGCTCTCGTCCAACCCGATCTTCGCCTGGCGGATCTCTCCGGCGACGCCCGACCTGCGTGGGTGCATCCCTACGGCGTGAGCGTGCTTAGCTCCGAGTTTCCCGAGGCCGCCGCGCTCACTCGCGTCGCCCTCCGGCTCGGCCGATCCCCTGAGGAGATTGACGCCTGGCGAACGCATCGAAGAACGGTGGCCGAGCTGGGCGCAAGTTTCATGATGGCGCTTCAGCGATCCGTACCCGATCCCCTTGAAACGGACCCGCCCGGCGAGTGGACAGGAAGTCGCGTACTTCCGGGAGCAGGCGTGATTGTCCACGCCACGCCGGCCTATCACGCCGTGGCCTCTCTCTGCGGCGGAGGGGCGATTCGCGTCGTGTGGCGAACCAACGGGGCGGTCCTTCACGATCCGGGCGTCGTGGTGACCACTTCCCGGCACCTTCTGCATCCGCATCGGGAGGACTCCGTCGGGGCGTTCGATCCACGGACGCGGACGCTTTCGGTTCGTGCCCGATTGCGAAAACCCGGCAGGGCAGGAATCGTCCGGCGCCTTCTGCGGATGAGGCCATGGAGAAAATGTGCTCGCGCAAGGGGAGCAAAGACCACTGAACGCGAGGATAAGCCACGGCCGTCTTCCCGTTTTCCTCTGGTCGATCGGGTGGAACGGCGGATCGTGTTCGAACCCGAATCCGTGCGGATCGAGGACCGCGTGCATACGAGGGTCCGATTCGAAACCCTGGGCGTTCAGCCTCGACCGGCGGGAACCGGTCCGGTCCGGCGAGCGATCCATCCGCCCCTCTTCACCGGCGGCGGGCACGAGGCTCTTCTCGTGCGGGTCTACGAAGGCGGGAGGCTGGTTCACCTGGCAAGGGGTGCGCCGCCCGCGCAGGCGAAGATCACGGAGGCCGCGCCGTCAACCTGACGTCGCGAAAGTCGGGCGTCCGCGTCTCATCATGGCAAGAGACCAGGCGACATAGGAGGAAGGGAAACGTGCGTGGGAAGACTCCTGCGGAGCGCTATCTTTGCGCCACACCCGCCGCCTGGAACAGGCGACCCGGAATCGTTGTGCAGGAGCGCGACTCTCTCCGAATGGCTTGCCGAGCTCACATCCGTCTGAAGTATATCACGGACGCGGGGGATTCTTCAAGCTCCTCGATCAGACCGTTAGGGGTCTGTCCTAAGCCGCCACGGTATCCGAGCCTTTCTCGTTTTTGGGTTCCGAGCCGCAGGCTTCAGCCCGCGCGGTGTGTCCGTACTCCCTCCACATCCGATAGAGACGTGCCCGATCCGTTTTTTTGAGAAATGCGCTGAGGGAGAAACGCGGCACCGCCGATCGCCGCATGGCGCCGGCGGTGCCGCGTCGGGCGGCCCGTGCCGGGGCTCCGAAGAGCCGCTCGGTCCGGACCGCCCCCCTGCTCCTTTCCCCTCCGAGCGAGAGGGGTTGACGAATCCCGACCGGATCAGCCGTTGCCGTTGTTCTCTTCCAGCATCCGGCGGAGCTGTTCGTTCTCCCGCCGCGTCGCTTCCAGATCGAAGAGCATGTACTTGATGCTGAGGCGGACGAAGTCGATGCTCTCCTGGAGACTGCTGACGGTCTCCTTGAGCTGCCGATGCCGCTCCCGCGTCTGTTCCGCCAGCATTTCGAGCTTGTCCCGCTCGCCCGCCGGCAGCGTCCCGATCTCCGCAATCAGCTCCGCCAGTTTCCGCTGGAATGTCTCCTCGTTCATGGTCGCTTCCTTCCCCGTGATGGTTGTCGTTTGCGGCTCCTTCCAGGGAACCCCGTCCGCGCCGGACCGCACGTCGAAACGGCGATCCGTCGAGGAAACGGGGCGCCCGGCCGCAGGGGGAACACCTTCCGTTCCACCTCCGAATCAAGGATAGGCGCGCGATCCGCCCTCGACCACGGACCGATACATGAGCGCATCTTTTCGGACGTGCGACGTGTAAGCGGTCGGTCCGATTCTGCGGCCGTGTTGCCCGAACGCAACACCGGTGTTTCCGAGAATCGATGCTGCCGGCGGCGGTTAGCGCGGTTCTTCGTTGAGTCGGCGGATGTTGGCGCCGACGGCGGCCAGCTTCTTTTCGATGTGTTCGTATCCGCGGTCGATGTGATAGGCCCGGTGCACCCGCGTCGTGCCCTTGGCGATCAGCCCCGCCAGGATCAGCGCCGCCGACGCCCGCAGGTCCGACGCCATCACCGGCGCCCCCACGAACCGCTTGATGCCCTCGATGATCACCGTCGGTCCTTCCTTGCGCAGCCGCGCCCCCATGCGGTTCAGTTCCCCCACGTGCAGGAATCGATCCGGAAACACCTTTTCCGTGATCACGCTGTTGCCGTCCGCCAGGCACAGCAGCGCCATCAGTTGCGCCTGAAGGTCCGTCGGGAACCCCGGAAACGGTTGCGTCGTGACCTCCACCGGTTCCAGCCGCCGCGCGGAGGAGACCGCCAGTCCCGTTTCGGTTTTCTCGACGATGACGCCGATGTAGCGGAGGCGGTCCACCACCGCCAGCAGATGATCGATCCGCGCCCCTTCCAGCTCCAGATCGCCGTTGGTGATGGCCCCCGCCATCATGTACGTGCCCGCCTCGATGCGGTCGGGAATGATGCGGTGTTCGGTGCCGTGCAGTTGTTCCACCCCTTCGATGACGATCTCCGGCGTTCCCTGTCCGCGGATCCGCGCCCCGCAGCGGTTGAGAAAGTCCGCCAGGTCCACGATTTCCGGTTCGCAGGCGGCTGAGGCGATCACCGTCCGCCCCTCCGCCAGCGTGGCCGCCATCATCACGTTGGCCGTCGCCGTCACGCTCGACCCGAACGGTCCGCCGAGGAAGATATCCGTCCCGGAAAGTTTTTTCGCCCGCAGCACCACATCGCCGCCTACCAGCTCGAAATCCGCCCCCAGGGTACGAAGCCCGTGGATGTGCAGGTCGATGGGGCGCGAGCCGATGGCGCAACCGCCGGGCATGGCGACGCGCGCCTGTTTCCGCTTCGCCAGCAGCGGGCCCAT
Organism: uncultured Phycisphaeraceae bacterium; assembly: GCA_964574925.1. GTDB lineage: Bacteria > Planctomycetota > Phycisphaerae > UBA1845 > UBA1845 > CAZNQN01. Next base: position 6,865 of record CAZNQN010000033.1, read on the forward strand.
CACGCACACGCTCGCCCGCATCTTGCTGACCAGGTCGTACTCCGCGTGGACGTTCATCTCGTCCTCGACGCGCAGGTGCAGCGCCCCGGAGGCGTCCCGATGCGACTTGACCCCCAGCCGACCCAGCAACACCAGGAGTTGCCGCACGTCGGCCAGGTCCGGCACGTTGTGCAGAACCGTTTCCCCCTCCAGCAGCAGCGTGGACGCCATGATCGGCAGCGCCGCGTTCTTCGATCCGCTGATGGGAACCGTCCCCTTCAGTCGCGGTCCGCCGACGATCTCGAAGAATTGCATCGCTTATCCCCTCGTGAACCCGAGCACCCGCTCCGCTCCGCTGGCCCGGTCGCGCCGCGTGATGCGGTGGATCAACCCGCCGCCTTGTTCCACCGCCCGGATGACCGCCGTCGCCTGCCCGTCGCCGATCTCCACGAAGACCCACCCGTCCGCCTTGAGCAGCGCCGGCGCATCCCGCCCGATCGTCCGGTAGAAGGAGAGTCCGTCGTCGCCGTCGGTCAGCGCCGTTGTCGGCTCGTGCTCGCGCACGCTGCGGTGCAACGTGTCCATCGCGTCCCGCGCGACGTAGGGCGGGTTGGAGACCAGCACGTCGAACCCGTCGGGCGACCGGGCGGAAGTCGGAAGATTCAACCGGTCGGCCTCCACGAACGCGATCCGCTCCGCGACCCCATGCCGGGCGGCGTTCTGCCGCGCCACGGCCAGCGCCTCGCGGGAGATGTCCGTGGCCGTGATGCGCACCCCCGGCGCGCTCACTGCCACCGCCACCGCGATGCAGCCCGACCCCGTTCCCAGATCGAGCACATGCGGATGTTCGGTACGGTGATCGGTGAGCACATCGAGGACGCATTCGACGAGCGTTTCCGTTTCGGGACGGGGGATCAGCACGGCCGGGGTCACCGCGAAAGAAAGCGAAAAGAACTCCTTCTCCCCCACGAGGTAGGCGATCGGTTCGCCGTCGGCGGCCTGTCGCACCGACCGGCGGAAGCGATCGAGAACGGGCGGCTCCGGTACGTGGTCGAAACGGGTGTAGAGATCGATGCGGCGGCAATTGAGGGCGTGAGCGAGAAGCAGTTCGGCGGAAAGGCGAGCCTCCTCGACCCCCCGTTCCGCCAGATACGCCGCCG
>CAZNQN010000033.1:8013-11472 GCA_964574925.1 uncultured Phycisphaeraceae bacterium
ATCCAGCAGGCGGGCGATCGTCCAGGAAGCCTCGTTCGCCTGCGACACCGCCTTCATCGCCGCCGTCAACTGACCGGGCTGCCCGGCGGAACGTCCGCGTCGGTGGTGAGGATGACCACCCGGCTGTGATCGGGCGTGCTCGCCGCCAGCAACATGCCCTGGCTTTCCATCCCCCGCATCATCCGCGGCGCCAGGTTGCTCACCAGCACGAGGCTCTTGCCGAGAAGCTCCTCCGGCGTGTAGTGCCCCTTCAGACCGGCGCAGATCTGCCGCTGCTCGTCGCCCAAGTCCACCTTCAGGACGATCAGCTTGTCGGCGTTGGGATGGTCGGAGGCCTCGATGACCTTGCCGACGCGCAGCTTGATCTTCAGGAAATCGTCGATGGAAATCGTATCCGTCGCCGGGCTTTCGCTCATCGTGTTCGCTCCCGTTTTCCGTTCGTGTGCTGTGGAATTCGCAGTCTAATCCATCGTCCCACGGGCGGCAAACGCATCCCGGCGCTGACGACCGGCCGAATGCCTTGCCCGCTTCGCGCCGCTTTCTACAATCGCACACGCCGCCAGGGAGATCGACGCGCGTGAACGTCTACCCCCTAGTTTTCGAACCCATCTTCAAACCCAAGATCTGGGGCGGGCGACGTCTGCAAACGCTGCTCGGCAAGAAGCTCCCGCCGGAACGACCCATCGGCGAGTCCTGGGAGATCGCCGACCTGGAGGACGATCAATCGATCGTCGCCCGTGGGCCGGCGCGAGGCCGGACCCTCCGCGACCTGGTGACCGAATGGGGCAAGGACCTGCTCGGCGGCGCCGGCCTGTTCGAGGGGCGATTCCCCCTGCTCATCAAATACCTCGATGCGACGCAGACGCTCAGCGTGCAGGTCCACCCGGACGAAGCCACCGCCCGCCGTCTCGGCGGTCGCGTCCGCGTCAAGAACGAAGCCTGGTACGTCATCCACGCCGACGAGGGCGGGTTCATCTATCGCGGCGTGCGCGAGGGCGTGGACGCCGCCCGCCTGCGGGAGGCGATCGAGCAGGGCCGGGTCGAATCCGTCCTCCGCCGCATCGACGTCCGCAAGGGGCATTGTTACTACCTGCCCAGCGGCACCATCCATGCCTTAGGCGCGGGCGTCGTGGTGGCCGAGGTGCAGACCCCCTCCGACGTCACCTACCGCGTGTTCGACTGGAACCGGGTGGACCCGTCCACCGGTCGGCCGCGGGAGCTCCACCTGGAGCAGGCCTTGTCCTGCATCTCCTTCGACCCCGGTCCCATTCCCGGCGAGGAGCGGCAACACGTCGCCAGCGTCTGGACCGCGGTGACCCGCCTCGTGCACGGCGAGTCCTTCACCATCGAGCGCGTCCGCATGGTCGAGGGCGTCGAACACCCCATCCCGCACGCGGAGATGGTCGTCTGGATGATCCTGGAGGGGAAGGGCGTCGTCCGCTACGACGGGCCCGACTCGCCCCTGAGGTTCACCGTCGGCGATACGATCCTCCTGCCCGCCGCCCTGAAGGACGGCATCGTGCAAACGCTGGACGATTGCATGTGGCTGGAGATCACCGTCCCCGTCCCCAGCTCGCTGGAGGGTTACGACCGTCCGCCGCGGGGGCAGCGCTTGGCCTGGGGCGTGGGCGAAGGTATCGTGCCCCTGAACGTGGAGCGGGGCGCGTCGAAAGAAAAGGGGAAAGACCGCTCATGAGCGGAGGGTGGAAGAAGCTGCAAGGAATGGTGCGTCGATGGACCGCTCGTCTGGACACGGAGGGGCATGACGAACCCTTTCTGGAATCTGCCCGCCGTGCCCGCAAGACGCTGTTTCTCATCACCGGCCTGTACGTGCTGCTCGGTTTCCTGATCGCCGTACCCTCGGCGTTCGCCGGAGATCGGATCAGCGCGTTTCTGGGTTTTCTCATCGTGGCCGGTGCCCTGGGCGGATCGGTGGGGATCCATATGATGATCCGTTCCCGCGCGCGGATCGAGTCCCTGGAGCGGAAGGTGGACGATCTGCACGAGCTGCTCCGGCAGGTCGCGGACCGGCTCGACCGACCCCGCTCCGCGGCGGATTCGGACGCCGCCGAGCCGCCTGCCACCTGGGTGGACCTGACCACCCTCGGCGACGGAGATCCGACGCCGCTGGTGGCCGCCAGTCTCGAACGCGACCGCTTTCCGCGCCTGGTGGCGACGATGGAGGAACAGCCGCCGGCCCAGTCTTCGCCCGCCTCCGCCGATGTCGAGAATCATTCCGTCGACGCCGCGAGCGACCCTTCCTCGGACTGGTTCCCCGCCCTGACGACCCGGAATCTTCTGCGGGAGTGGAAGACGGGACTTCGCCGTCGGGATGTGGCCGCCTGTCGCCGCGTGTACGCCGCCGTGGTCGAGACCGTCAGCGAACGGGAGTCGGCCCCCCTCAAAGAGCAGTTGGATCGCCTCGCGGACGACGTGGAGCGGGAACTGCGCGAAGCGTTCGCGCAATGCGCCCGCCGCAAGGATTACGCCGGTCTCCTGGAACTCTCGGCGAGCGGATCCTGCTCCAGCTTCCCGATCGCCCCATCGCCGAGGAGTTCCGCCGTCTGGCCCCGCAGATCCGCGCGAGACTCGGCGATGTCACGCCGTCGCTGCGCGTCGTTCCGTAAACGGCGTTTCCTCAGTACACCCGCGTCAGTTTTGCGCCGGGATAGTAACAGCGGAGGATTTCCCCCGCCCGCTGCCCGCGACGCGCCTTGGCCTGCATCCCCCACTGGCACAGACCCAGACCGTGCCCGAACCCCCGCCCGTTCGTGAAGACGGCGCGGCCGCCTTCCGTTCGCAGATCGAAGTATGTGCTCTTGACGCGGCTTCCGCCGAGCATCAGTCGGAACCGTTCGGCCAGCATGTCATAGGTCTCACCCCCCGCGAAGGAAAGCCGGATCGTGACGACATGCCCCGTCTCCGCCCGCCGCAGCACCCGCACCCCCGTCAAGGCGCCGAGCCGGGCTGTCTCCGGACGACTCCTTCGCAGTCGTCTCCCGATGTCATCCAGCGGAATCCGCACCGGTCCCCAGCGATAGGTATCGCCGGGGGCGATCCGGCAATCGTCGCAGCGCACGCCGCCCGAAAGCGGCGGGACATCGTCGTCCTCGCCGAAGATGGCCGCCGACTGGGTGATCCCCCCGCAGGCCGCACTGTAGTACGCGCTGAACAGACGGTCGCGCGTCCCGTCCCAGTAGGTCAGCACGATCCCGCGGGTGTCCTCGGCGGCGCGTCGGGCTTTCTCCGCCGTCGTGCCGCTCGGGACGCCGCGATAGACCTGCGCCCCCTGCGTGGCCACCAGATCGTACGACGGCCCCGCCCGCCGCTGCATCTGGTAGAGCACATAGGTGCGCGCGGCGATGGCCTGCGCTCGAAACGCCTCCTCCTCGAACGTCGGCCAGACCTCCGCCGCCACCACCGCGGCCACGTACGTCTCCACGTCCACCTCGTTGACCA
>CAZNQN010000034.1:0-9934 GCA_964574925.1 uncultured Phycisphaeraceae bacterium
CCTGTGCGCCGAACCGCAGACGGGAAAGCCCGCGCGATGGATGGCTATTCCTGATGCATCCCATCGAGGAATGACCGGTCCGCATTCTTGAAAACACGCTCCAGGATCACCGACGTGCGTCCGCCGCCGCGGCGAAGCGCGCAAGGAAGATGGGTGTGCGGAAGAGGATTCCCCTCCCCTCCTTTTTACGGGCCGCAGGGCGACGGAGGAATCGGGAAGGGGTAGCTGCGGCCGCGGAAGGCGTCCAGGATCACGGTCACGTCCGAGATGTTGATCAGCAGGTCCGGCAGCGCCGGTTCCAGGTCCGCCCGCGCTTTGCCCGGGGCGTGCTGCGCGTTGCGGAACTTGCTCAGCACGGCGGTGACGTCCACCGTCACGTCCACCCCGCCGTCCGGCGGTGCACACGGCAACGTCTCGCATCCGCCCGTCACGTCTCCCCACGACGACGTCACCAGCACCAGCGGCGGCGAGTAGTTCGTCGGCGTGGCGATGTCGCAGCCTTCGTGGATCGCCTCCACCGCATACGTCGCCCCCGGCACGATCCACTCGCCGGAGACGTGCACCTCGCCCAGGTCCAGCCAGTTCGTGTAATACGGGTCGCACTGGAGCGAGGCCGCCAGCAGCGTCGCTTCCGGTCGGCCCGGCGCCGGCCCGCAGTCGCTCGTCGGAAACCCCGGTTCCTGCCCGCTGTTCTCACACACCACCTGCGGCGGACCCACCCAGAACGACTGGCCGATCAGAGCGGCCGCCGACGTGGAACGATCGGTATCGAGATCGGTGCTGTGACGACGATCTTGCTCCTGGAAAAGCACCGGACCTTCGTGGAGTCCATCCGTTTCCTCGTGGTCGCCGCTCCGTTGTGGTAGGCCGCGGGGTGGATCCTCGCGCGGGGGCGGCGCGGAGACCGACACGCCCGCCGGCAGGTCGAGGATCGTCACCCGGATCGCCTGCCGCGGGCGATAGACCGGCAACGGCTCCCCCATCGCTCCCATTCCCGGCAGCCCCACCGGGTCCGTGGGGTCGGTGCGGAACGACAGATACCGGTTCGACGGCCCCGTGCCGGTCTCCACCGGCGCGGCCGGCGCGCACGCCGTCGCGTCCAGCAGCCCGTCGCCGTCGGCGTCCAGCGAGGCGTCGGCCGCGATCTGACAGGCATCGGGCACCGCGTCGAAGTCGGTGTCGAGCTCGTCCCCGACCAGCAGTTCCTCCAGGTCGAGCACGCCGTCGCCGTCGCAATCCTCCAGCGGGCCGGGATAGACGCGCAGAAACAGCGTCAGGTCGTCCCGGTCCACGTCGCGGTCGTGGTCGAGGTCGAAGAAGCGGCACTGGCAGAGGCGGTCGAAGTCGCCGGGACCGGTGTAACAACCCGGCATGGGCAAAAAATCCTTCACATCCACCACGCCGTCCCAGTTCACATCCCCGTTGCGAATCCGACGCATGTAACGGATGCCGAGAAGGATCACGTCGCCGTTGGGCGCTCGCGACCAGCTGCTCTCGCCGGCGTTGTTGACTTGTGGGAGGAGATTATCCACCAATGCTCCGAGATCGACGTCGTTGCTGAGACGGAAAAACGTGTTATCCCGCCACAGCCACGCCTCCCAGGGGCCAATGGGAAGTTCATCACTGTTACGCTCCATCTTCAGATATGCAATGGAACCGGAATCATTCAAAGAGGGCGTGCTGCCAATCGTAAACCATGAAGTTGTTCCGTTTTGCCATATCTCGACCCCTTCTCTTGGATACCCCCATGCAATCCGAGCCGTCTCGTCTATGTCGGGCAAATCATGGTTGACAAAGCTTGTCGGCAGCTCCAGGATCTGCCCCTGATCGTACAGCAGGGGAACCGAGGTCCAGTTCGGTCCGTCCGGGCAAGGCGGCGTTATGGCTATCCATACGACCTGATCGCGGTCGTTGATGGCCTCACTCGCGTTCGTCCGTCCATCATCGAAAAGCGTTCGCGTGGAATAGGCGTCGAAAAAATGAATGCTCATCCGCAAAGGACATGTATCCAGGTGCCAGGTGTCCCACACCACGTGCCCCGCGTTGTTGATTCGCGGAGACCGATGGGCCATGGACAGATCGTCATGCGTGATGAGCTGAAGGTCGCCGTTTCGCCACCGCACCACCCGTGCCGGCTCCTCGCCCCACGGCCGCGACCACACGATCACGCCTTGATCGTTGATGTCCGGAAAGATGTTGGAGATGCCCTCCTCCTCCGTGTGCGTGATCTGCTCCAGTCGTCCGTTGTCTGCCCGGAACACCACTCCCCGCAGGCCGAAAGGCGTCTCCATGTCCACAAAAAAGACGATCTCCCCGCAGTCGTTCAGACGCGGAGGGCGGTGGCGAAGCCCCAGCAGGGGGGCCGCCGCCTCCACGATCTCGAAGCCTTCCGGAATCCGGAATCGCTGGCAGGCGTCCGTTTCGTCGCACACCGCTCCCCCGATGTACTGCCCGCCGATCGCCGCACAGGTCGGTTCGTCCATCCAGCCGCCGCCGTCGTTGCAGCCCACCTCGCCGACGTCTTGAACCGGCGTGCAGCACACCCCCGTCCCGCAGGTCGCCTGCGTGCACGACACCACGTTGGGCTGGAAATAGCCTCGCTGGATCTTGCAGTCGAAGGCGTCCGTGACCAGACAGGTCGAACCCACACAGCAGGCCCCGATGACGCTGGTGCCCAGCGGCGCCGACAGCGTCGCCCAAAACCCCGCAAAGAGGGGATCGCTGAACTGGAACAACACGCACCCCAGCTGCGCGTCGTCCTCCGACCAGAAGTCCTCCGTCCGCCCCGTTTCCGCCTCCTCCGCCACCACCCAGCCGGCGTCGTCGGTGGAAAACGTCAGCGCCAGCCACACCGTCCCCGGCACCAGCACCGGCTGGGCAAGTTCCACTTGCAGGATCCATACCGTCTGGTTGTCGTTGGGAATCGCCGAAAACTCGGCCGGCGTACCCGGAATCACCGCCGACCCCGCCAGGCACGGGTTGTCCGTCCACAGGGATGCCGAGACGTCAAACGTCGGAGTGCCGCTCGTGCCCAGGCCGAACACGGCGAATTCGTAGGAGACCAGGGTCGTCGGACCGGAGGCCAGAATCAGATCGTCTGCCATCCGTTCCCCCGCCCCCGGTGCCCGGATGGCCGCCACGGAGGCGATCTCGTTGCGATAGACGACCGATACACCGCCTCCCGCGCCGGCCGGCGAGCCCCCGCGCTGCGTCTGCCAACGGGCAAGGCGGGAGGGGTGAATCACGATCGGGACGACCGCCCGCCGGGCTGATCGCCCTTGGACTGCCGCGGCTTCCGCCTCCTCTTCATCTCGACGCCCGGCATCGCCGCCTGTCGGTGCCCTTGGAATCGCTTTCACCACCCGCACACGCTCGGTCCAGCCCGCCTCGCGGCGGAACCGGTCCGCCGCCGCCTGACTCAAAAAGCAGGCCACCGTGTCCGGTCGCGGCACCCCGTTCGTCCAGTTGGCCGGATTCGCCCAGTCACCGGTATCGGTCGGATTGCCGGAAGCATCAATCGGATCGAAGACCGTCTCGCACGCAGGCGGGGAGAGGGAACGCTCCTGCGCCACCGCGAAAGACCACCCGCCGCCCGTGCCCAACCATCCCAGCATCAGCCGCCAGATCGGTCTCATCTTGCACCCCCCTTCGAGAACCACCCCCAGTATACCTGAAAAGAACGCCGCAACGCCCTCCCCGCCGTGCCCGCCGGCGGCGAGGACCGCGGTTTCCACCATCCGGATCCACCGTGGGGTTCAGTCGCCGGATTAGTGCTTCGCGGGACCGAGCGAGGACCTCGGTTTCCATCGTCCGGATCCACCGTGGGGGGCTTCCCCGACGGTGCCGCGGCCCTGAAGCCGTGGCCCTGAAGAGGCCGCCTACGGTGCGTTGAACGCAGCCCACACGCCCTGCATCGACTTCTCCATATGCAATGCCCCCTCGGCGGCGCCCCACGCCGGGGAAGGTTTGGTGCAAGGGAAACTCCGACGACCCCACCCAAGCAACGCTCCCAGCGCTTGCCTTTCTGACGGTCTCCTATGTGACCCGAGCCTTCTCGAGTGTGGGAGCTGCATTGTGGACTTGAATGTGAACGGATCCGTTCCAATCGCATGCGGATGAAGTACAGATCCGTCGAACGGAGCTTGCGCCTACCGCGCGAAGTCTGATATCGGATTCCTCAAAGACTTCGACCGAGTCTTTTGCCATCGAATGCACGTAAAGTACGGCCGCATCGTGTGGGTTTCGAGGTTGCGGCTCGGAACACGAAGAGGGGAAATGATCGATTCGTCTTCCGGTCTTTTCCGCGAGGGGTGCCTTTCTGCATAAGGGGCATGAGGATTCGTGTAGGGCGGTTTGGATAGGCATACACAGGCGGCACGGCTCGGTTTGACGATCGCGGCCCGGTTGGGGAAGGTTGTGGTTTCGTTCAGGCGGTCGCCGGCTGGGGCACCATGCCGGCGATGTAGGCGGCCGCTTCGTCCGTCCGCTCCTCGCCGAAGCGGAACAACCGTGCGCTGTTGAAGATCACCACCGCCGTCGCCACGGTGTGCGCCACCGCCGCCGCGATCGGTGTCAGCGGTCCCCAGATGGCCAGCGTCATCATCACCACGATAAAGGCCACGCCGAACAGGATGTTCTGCCACACCACGCGCGTGGTGGCGCGGGAGAGTTTGATGAGGAAGGGCAATCGGCTCAGGTCGTTGTTCATCAGTGCGATCGAGGCGGAGTTGATGGCGACGTCGCTGCCGGCTGCCCCCATGGCGATGCCCAGGTCGCTCGCCGCCAGCATGGGGGCGTCGTTGACGCCGTCTCCGACGACGGCCACCCGGTGCCCGCGTTTCTTCAGGTCATCGACCAGGTGAAGTTTCTCTTCCGGCAGGACTTCCGCCTGCACCTCGGTGCAACCCATCTCCTGCCCCACGCGGCGGGCCACCGACCACTTGTCCCCCGTCACCATGGAGATGTTCTTGATGCGCAGCTCGCGCAGTTCCGTAATCGCCGAGCGAGCCTCGTTCCGCGTGCGATCCTCCAGACCGATCCAGCCGAGGCACCTGCCGTTGCGGGCGACGTATAGGAGGCTCACACCCTCCGGCTCGGCGTAGTCCTCGTGGCTCAGGAACCCCATGTCCACGCCCTGCTCCTCGAGCCAGTTCCGCCGCCCCACCAGCACGCGCTCCCGCTCCACGTTGGCCTCGACGCCCCGCCCCATCACCTCCTGGAAGGCGTCCGGTCTTTCCAGTTTCAGCTTGGCGCGGCGGGCGACGTCCACGACGGCGAGGGCGGCCGGGTGCTTGCTCATCTGCTCGGCCGAGGCGGCGGCGAACAGCAGCTCCGCCCCGTCCACGCCCGGCGCCGGTTTCATCTGCGTGACGGAAAGCTGCCCCGTGGTCAGGGTGCCCGTCTTGTCGAAGATCACGGCCGTCAGCGTGCGGGCGAATTCCAGATGCACGACGTTCTTGATGAGGATGCCCAGTCGGGCGGCGCAGCTCAGCGCCGCCACCATCGCCGTCGGCGTCGCCAGCACCAAGGCGCACGGGCAGGCGATGATCAGCATGGTGATGGCCTTTTGAATCCCGACCTCCTTGTCCTCGGAAAAGAACCAGACGATGGCCGCCAACATGCACACCGTCGGCGTGTACCACCCGGCATAGCGGTCGATCAGTCGCATCAGCGGGGTGCGGGTCTTTTCCGCAGCCAGGATCAGCTCCTGCACCCGTCCCAGCGTGGTGTCCTTGCCCGCCTTGGTGACGCGGACGTCGAGGACGCCGGTCAGGTTGCTGGTCCCGCTGAAGACCTCGTCCCCGGCGCGCTTGTCCACGGGGAGGGACTCGCCGGTGATGTTGGCCTGGTTGACGGTGGATTCGCCGGAGACCACCTCGCCGTCGGCGGGAATGTTATCCCCCGGACGGACGCGGATGATCTCTCCGGGGCGAAGATTCCTGGCGTCCACCACCTCCTCGCCCCCGTCGGGAAGGACGCGATGGGCCTTGTCCGGCGTCAGGCGAAGCAGCGATTCGATCGAGGCCCGCGCCCCCAGCGCCGTGCGCGTCTCGATCAGATTGGAGATCACCATGAAGAAAGCGATGATGCCGGCTTCCTGGTATTCGCCGAGGGCGACGGCCGCCAGCACCGCCAGCGCCACCAGCTCCTCCATGTGGGTGTGCCCGCTGAGGAGGCATTTGATCGCGTGCCAGACCAGCGGCGCCCCCAGCATCACCGCCCCGATCAGCGCCAGGGTCGTCGAGTAGGGGTTGACGAGCTGTCCGTGGGGACCGATTGTCGGCTCGTACTGGAACAGGGTCCGGGAAACCGTCGGCATGTCCAGCAGGAACGAGCTGACCACCAGCATCCCGCCCAGCAGGGTGAAGATCAGAAGGGAGCTCGCTCGAACCGTCTCCGCCTGGACGTCGTGCAGGTGGGAATGGGAATGCGTCATGGAGAACCTGTCAGATCGGGCGTCGTCACGCCCCCAGAGAACGATTCCGAAAACCGTCCGCCTTCCCGCCCCCCTGCGGGTGGCCATCGCGGATACTACGCCCCGCCGGGGAGAACGGTTCGTGCCCGCGGCGGTCCCACGGTCGTGCCGAGCCTCCAGGCCGTCGGAAGCCGGGCCTTTCGCTTACGGCGTCAGGCGGTTGGGCCCGAAGTTGTTGCCGTATATGACGTACACGTCGCCCACGTTGCGGCGGCGTCCCGTGGCCGGATCGTCCCCCGGGGCGTTGGGCCCCTGCGGGAAGCTCAGGTCGATGAAGTCGGCCATCGGGTTGCCGATTGCGATGTCGTCGAAGCCGTCGTTGTTGATGTCGCCGATGGAGGAGACGGTCAGGGGGGCGGCTTCGTTGGGGCGACCGGCCACATACGGGCTTAGAAAGACGATGCCGGGCAGCGCTTCGGTGCCCACGTCCGCCAGACTCCACGTCGTGTTGGTCAGGTGCGTGCCGCCGAAGACCAGATAGACCACGCCGACCCGCGTCCGCCCGGCGCTGTCCACCCGCGTTTCCCCGGGGACGGCGATGAGGATGTCCCCGAAGCCGTCCTGGTTGAAGTCCCCGGCCGAGCTGACGTCCACACCCGCCCGGTCCAGGGCATGGGCGCCATAAAAGACCACGCCCGGCAACTGGCTGGTCGCCAGCTGCGAAATGTCCCGGTCGCCGTTGATGGTCACGCCGCCGAAGATGACGCCGACGAAACCGTTGTCCACGAGATTGTCGCAGCAGGCGCCCTGGACGGTGCCCAGGACGCAATCGCTGCTGGGTGTGCAGTCGTCGGAGAGGCAGCAGAACACGCAGCGATCGTCCTCGTCGATGTCGCCGTCGTTGTCATAGTCGAAGGCGTCGCACGCGCTGTTGGAGAAGACCTCGTCGCCCTCGACGGCCATGCAGTTCTCGAAGGAACGCAAGGTCAGGTCCGTCTGGTTGATGACGCCGTCGCGGTTGACGTCCACGGCACAGGTGTCGCGGGTGACGCCGCCGAAATCCACCCGCGGCGAGGCGATGAAGACGTCGTCGATGCGGTCGCCGTTGACGTCCAGTCCGGTCGCCTGGCTCCACCCGATGCGATCGTCGGGGTTGATGCCCCGGATCCGCAGCATCGGGACCCGCAGGGGATCGTCGGCGTTTTTCAGATCCACCTCGCCGAAGAACGGCCGGCCGTAGATGACGTACGCCGCCCCGGTGTCCCGCAGCGAGGAGGAGCGGTCGTTGAGCGGAGCGCCGCAGAGGATGTCGTCGATGCCGTCCTGGTTGAAGTCGCCCGCCGACTGACCCTCGTGGAGGAAATCGTCGATGTCCTCGGCGAAGATTTCGAAGGTGTCGGCGGGGATGAACAGCCCTCGGGCCTGCGGATTTCCCGTGCACGCGCCCAGCAGGCGCCGCGGGATCGTCGATGTTCCATCCGCACCGCCCGACTCCCGCCAGATCGGCATGTTATAGTTGTCCCCGGGCAGCACGGTGATGCTTCCCGTAAACACGGTGGAGTTGAGGTGCGTGCTGAAAAGACCTTCCGTGTTCTCCAGGTCCGCCAGATAGCGTTCATTGTGCGGTGAGGAAATAATGATTTCGCTGGCGCCGTCGCTGTTCTGATCGCCCAAGGCCCCCACATTGTAGGCGAACAGCCCCTCCCGCGGCGGCTCGAAGGACTGGAAGAACAGCGTCTGGATGTAATCGAAGGGACCGGCGATCACCCGCCAGCCGGCGATGCGCGCCGCCTCGTTCGCCGGATCGGACCCCGCGTCGTCCGACTGGATGACATCGGCGCGGCCGATGATGCTCCCCGCCGGACTCTGGCCTTCCGCATCCAGAATGAACGGCCGTTGCCCGGTCAGTTCCAGAGAAATCGCCGTGGTGTCGAGCCGAACCAGAGGGGGATTCTGAACCCGGGGGTCACTGTCACGATTGGAACTGTTGACGGTAACGGCCATGCCGCCGGCATAGAAAAAAAGGTCATTGGGATTGACGCCCAAAGCACCGCCCGACAGATTATTCGCCAGCAGGTCGGGATAGCAAAACAACAGGTCGCTGCTCTCGTCCCCCGGATCGTAATCCATCGAGTCGAACGCCCCGTGGACGTGCGGCAGACCGAAGATCAATTCCGGCCGGCCGTCGAGATTCAAGTCCGGAATCGCCGCGACATCCGTGATCCCCTCCGTTCGCGCGTCGGGCACGGGGATCTGGCTGGTGCGAATCGGAGGCGCCTGGAACACCACGCCGGAGATCGTGTCGCTGACGGAATTGACGGGGATGGTCCCGCCGAAACGGTCGCCGGGAATCGGCTGACCCGTTTCGGAAACCCGTCCCTGTCCGTAGATCAGATACGCCTCTCCCACCGGACCGACGTTCTGCGGATTGCCGAAACGGGCCACGATCATGAAATCGTCTACGCCGTCCGCGTCGAAATCGAATCCTCCCTTGATCGTCGATCCCGTCAGGGCGCCGGGATTGAACCCCTGGAACTTGGCCCCGGACTTGGTCCGTCCGATGTCGAACAGGTCCACCTCGCCGGCGGCCAGTTGCACGACGCTGATCTTGCCCACGGCATAGCTGTGCACGGGCGGATTCGTGCCGTCGCTGATCGTCGCCCGGATGAAGTACGGTTCGCCCCCCTCACGGGGGGGAATCTGGGCGAGATCGATTCCGATCTCGAAGGTGATGGCGTCGAAATCGCCGGGCTGAATCGTCCGATCGCGCAGGACGATGATCTGGTTGGGGTCCGGGTTGGCGGGGTCGTCGTTCCCGGGATCCTGGTCCACATCCAGCACGATGAACACGCGCACCGTGCTGTCCGGGTCGAAGGGAACGTTCGGATCGGGCGCTGCCGGTGTGGGCTGGACCACCACGACCAGCGTGTCGTCCTGCGTGACGCTGCGGTTGAACGCCGGTTCCATCACGCTGATCGTCGGTGGGACGGTTTGCGGCCCCTCGCCGGGACCGACGATGGTGATCACCACCCGTTCGGCACTCCCCGCCACCGTGGCGAACACTTGCACCGGTGCGTTGACCCCGTCGTCGATCGTCCCCGCCAGGTTGTACGTCCCCTGGGGGATCAGCGTCGTCTCCACCCGCAGTTCGTCGGGACCGATCGTGTCGTTTTCATCGATGTTCGCCGCGACCAGGACACTTTCGTTGGTGGCCGTGGACACCAGACTGAAGCTGATCTGGGCGTTGTCGTCCCGGTCGGAGTCGGTCCAGCGGATGAGGAAGGAATCCCCCTGGCTGCGGGTCAGGTTGGCGTTGGGCTCAAGGATTTCGAGGGTAGGGGCTTCGTTGCCCAGTGTGCCCGGTCCGTGAACGACGAAGGGCGTGGGAGCGAACCCGCAGGAAGACGTCCAGAGCGCCAACAGGCATCCGGCGGCGCCCATCCACGCATGACGCCTGCCCGCTTGTCCACCGTGCACACCACGTCTCATGATTTCCTACTCCGGAACCCGGATCGGGCG
>CAZNQN010000034.1:10034-11236 GCA_964574925.1 uncultured Phycisphaeraceae bacterium
TCGGGCGACCGCGCCGCTTCGCCCGCGGATGCCGCGCCGTCGTCCTGCACACCCTGCGACGCCTGCTCCCTTCGATACGCACCCCCCTACGGTGCGCCCGCGGAGCCACGAACAGGGGTAAGGTGGCACTCCGGGCAGGCCCCGCTTCCCAAGGGAACGTCGACCTTACGCCCTTCCCGGTTGGAAGGCTCCGCCAGGGGTCGCATCCCGGAACCACCGGTCGGTAGGCCGCGGACCGGCGCTTTTCCGCATCTTAGAGTCGCCCTGCCTGTCTCGTCAAGAATGTCGGCGAACCGTGCCGCAGGTGCGGGTCTGTCCTCGCGACGCGGTCTTTCGCCGACCGTCGCAACGGCTACAATGCCGCCTTCAGCAGGCTGCCCCGATCATGACCGACCTGACATCCGCCATTCCGCCGCCTCCGCCGGATCGACCCGCCGGTCCGCCGCCTTGGAGTCCGATTGCCGTCATCGCGCTGGTGTTCTCCCTCCTGGGATGCGGGGGGATCCCGGCCCTGCTCGGGCTGATCCTGGGAATCGTGGGGATCGTTCACACCCGCGGAGGGCGGCGGCGGGGACTCGGGCTCGCTGTCGCGGCGATTCCCATCTCCTGCCTGACGGGCGGCTTTTCCCTTTTGATGGCGTGGGGGATCTACACCGCTCGCACGGTCAACCAGTTCAGTCAGACCTTGAAGCAGGCGGTGGCCCAGGTCGGCGATGATCCCCAGGCCGCCGTCCAGGCGTTGCGGAAGATCGGCACTCCGGCGTTCAACCGGACGGTCAGCGACGAGGCTCTGCTGGCGTGGCTGCGCGGCGTGCGGAAGCAGCACGGCACCCTGACGGGGTATCACGGACTGCAGATGAGGCCGGACCGGAAAGCCCAGCCGCCGCGGCTCCGGGCCGACCTGAAGGCGAAGTTCGTCAACGGACCTGCCAGCGTCCGCCTCTCGTTGCGGATGAAAGGGCTTCACGTTCTTCTGGACGACGTGGCCGTGGACGGCGTCTCTGTCCGGTCGGAGGGAGGTTCTCCTGCTGAAAAGCCTTCCGGTTCTTCGCCCTGAAGGGACGACGGCCCGGAAGCGATCGGAGGGCGGAGGGGCGGTCGGCCTTCTCTGAAGTTGGGTGTTTCCCGACCATGCCGGCAAATGGGGGCGGGACGATTCGGTGCCGCATCATCCGGGGGGATTGCCTCGTCGGGGATCGGAG
>CAZNQN010000035.1:0-11132 GCA_964574925.1 uncultured Phycisphaeraceae bacterium
GCGGTTTCCAGGAGCCGTCCCCTCTTTCGCCGACGGCAACCGGGCGCGGATGCTCGGGCTCCGCCGCGGGCGGACGTTCGGGCGATACGGCAGGAATCGATCCGGTTTCGGCGTTCACCGGAAAGCGTCCTCGTGGTGGAGTCAACGATCCGCGCACTCGGCGCGGTGCAGAACATCTAGGAAGTGTTTCAAAACTCGTTCGGCGAACTCATGGACGTTCGTGTCCCTGGTGCGGAGCCCGGCACCTTCCGCTCCCTCACCTGTCTGCGTGCGGGCACGCACAGGCAGGCGGTCGCGGCTCTGTCAAGCGTCCGCCGCCCACATCTACCACCAACGTTTTGAAACACCTCTTTATCCTATCCCGGCCGCGGGGCGCCGTCGACGAGGTCCGGTTGCCGGGTCTTGCGCTTCGGTTACATTGCCCCGCGTGGACGCAAGACGGCATTCATCCGGCAACCACCGGGGTGCGGAGGACTCTCCCGCCGCCCCCGTGTTCATCCTCGGGCTGCACCGATCGGGGACGACGCTGCTGTACGAGATGCTGGCCGCGAGCGGGTGCTTCAACATCGTCACCGCCCGGCACGTCATCCATTTCGACCGGTTGCAAAACGGCCGCGCCGACCGCGACGCCTCCCGCCGCGAGCTTGCCGCCTGGTTCGAACGGGAGGGATTGACCACGCGCGAGGTGGACGTGGTCCGCCTGGGACCGGACACGCCGGAAGAATACGGGTTCGTGCTGGACCGGATGGGGGCGGGGGTGCGCATCACGGCGCGGCACTTCCATCGCTTCCGACGGATGTGCGAGGTGCTGCAACGCGATCACGGCACGGACCGCCCGCTGCTGCTGAAGAATCCGTGGGACTTCGGCAACGGGCTATTGATCCGCCGTCTGATGCCCGATGCCAAGATCGTCTACATCCACCGCAACCCCTTCCACGTGCTGGCGTCGGCGCTGCGGCTTTCGGTCAAGGCGGCCCGGCGCCCTCATCCGTACCTCGCCGCGCTGAGCGACACCTATGCCGCCCTCACGGAAAGCGGATTCCCCTGGCGCGTCGTGCAGCGCGTGGCGCGCGAGGATTCGGTCCTGCTCGCCCGGCTGGTGATCGGGCAGTCGGCGGCGATGGCGCGGGCGTATCTGCGGAGCATCCGTCACGTTGACCACGGACCCTGCTTCGAACTGCGCTACGAGGATCTCTGCGACCGGCCGGAGGAAACCATCACCGCCATCCTCTCCTATCTCGACGTGTCGGCGCAACGCTCCGTGGACTACGCGGGCATGATCCATCGGGGCGTACCGAGGGTTCCTCCTGTCATCATGCGGCATCGGCAGCGCATCGTCCGCGCGTTTTTCCGCTATGGCGAGCGCGTCGGGTACGACTTGCCCCGTCTGGCGTCGGAGCTGGAAGAGACGGGCACGTTGCGGTGAACGGGATCCGTAAACAGAGCCGCGACCGCAAGGGAGCGGGACGGTTCGTTGCCTCGATTCGACCGCAAAGGCCCGCGAGCCCCTGCAACCTGCTCGAACGCACTGCCATCATTCCGTGTGGTCGTTCGGCGCCCTTCCTTTCCTCGGATCGATCGAGAAAGGATCGTTTCGTCTCGATGCGGGGTGCGTTTGCATGACGAAGGGCAAGCGGGCGATCTATCGATTCTTCATGACGCTGGCGCGGACGTGGGAGCGGTTGTTCATCGATCTGCACGTCCGCGGACTGGAACATATTCCGTCCGGGCCGAAGATCTACGTCCAGAACCACATCACCTCCACCGATCCGCACTGGGTGTTGCCGCTGCTGCCCGAACCGGTCCACATCATCATCGGGCCGGGGTATCAGTCGCCGACGGTCGCCCGTCTGCTGGATTATCTGGAGCAGATCAACGCCCTTCCGGAGCATCGCAAAACCGTGGTGGACCAGGCCGTCCGCTACATTCAGCAGGGCGAGTCGATCTACACCGCCCCGGAGGGCGACATCCAGCCCGTGATGCGACTGGGGCGTTTCTTTCCCGGGGTGGCGCGGATCTATCGTCGCACGGGCGTGCCCATCGTGCCCATCGCCCTGCACGCGCCGCCGGAGCGGATCAGGCACTGGCCGCGACTGGACATCCGCGTGGCGGACCGCGTGTACGAATGCCGGATGCTGCTTCGCGGTCCGTTCTGGGTCCGCATCGGCCGGCCGCTCCGTCCCGCCCTTCGCACCGACGTCGACGAATCCGACGACAACCGCCGCATCATGGACGAGGTGAAACAAACGCTGGCCGACCTCCTCGACGAGATTCGCGGGGAGGCGACGTGCCCCCCCGGTTGATCCATTCCGGCCCGCGATTCGAGCACAGCCCGCAAGCACGGCTTCGGTCGAGCATCAATCCTCCATCAGTTTGAGACGCTCACACAGCGCCCGGTAGGCGGGGACGGGATCGGGATAGGTGCCCGGCGCAGGCAGGTTCCACTTGGCGAAAAGCTTCTCGTTGTCCTCTTGCCCGACGGGAAGGTCGGCGAGTTTGCGTTCGTCGTGATGCTCGTCGTGATGGATCAAGGCCTTGCGACAACCGAGCACCTGCAACCCCTCCCGGAGCTGGATCGTCAGCGACAGGTCGGGATCAAACCCGAAGAAGTAGAACCGCTCGTCGGCGTACCCCACCCGCTCCAGCAGCGATCGGCGGAGCAATCCGAAGTTGGCATACGGATACCCCCGCACGTGGCAGAGCCGATACGCGATCCCCTCGTGCTCGACGGTGTCCAGCACGTTGCGGTCGCTGTGCCAGCGGTGGTAGAAGGCGACCATGCCCAGCCGGGGCAGGTCGGGGCGTTCGATCATCGCCACCGCCGCCTCCACCGCCCCCGGCAGGGGATAGGCATCGTCGTTGAGCCACATCACGTATCGTCCACGGGCCGCCCGGAAGCCCTTGTTGAAGGCACGAACCGCCCCCTCCCGCCGCTCTTCCCGGATCACCCGCACGTCGCTTCGGCGGGCGAGGAACTCGCGGGAGCCGTCCGTCGAGCCGCCGTCCACGACGATCACTTCCGCCTCCAGGGCGACATTTTGTCGCGTCTTGTCGAGACAGCGACGAAGCCGCTCCAGGCGGTTGAACGTGGGGACGACAATGGAGACAATCGGTTCGCGGTTCAAACGGTTCGACTCCGTGCGCGCAAGGCCGTTATCCTCATCGGCCGCCGCGCCCGGATTCTTCGCCCGAAGCACGGCGACCGGCCGGAAGAATCGCAAGCGTATCCGGATCGGCCCGCCCGATTGCCGGAGCCTTGCACAGCGGGCCGGTCCGACGAGGCAGGAGGAAAAGCCATGACGGCCGTCACCCTCATCTCGCTTCTGTCCTGGACGGTCCCGCACAGCGCCGCGCTCCCCCCGGAACCGATGGCGGGGGACAGGCCGCAACCGAAGACCACGCCCGCCCCGGCGAAGACTCCGCCGCCCGGATTGTGGCCGACGCCCAAACTCACCGAATCCCTGCTGATCCGCTGGGCGGACGGGGTGACGCGACGGTACGACCTGACGGAAACGCAGCGTCAGCAGATCCGCCGCGCCGTCGTGGACCGCTGGAAACCCTTCCTCGAACAACACCGGTCGGAGTTGCAGCCGCTGCTCAACGAGTTTCTGGAGATGCGGCTGGCGCCGCAACCGCCCGACGAGGAAACGGTGAAGCGGTGGGCGGAACGGATGGCCCCGATGCTCGAAAAGATTCAGCGCCGGTTCGAGGAAGGGGCGGACGATTTCCGCAAGGTGCTCACACCGGTGCAGCGGATCCGCTTCGAGGCCGACCGGGCGAGGTTCGGCCTGGGGCTCCAGTTCGCCCGCAACATGCTCGACCACTGGCGGCAAGGGGACTTCGTCGAGGACGATGTCTGGGTGCCCACCGATCCGAAGGCCCGCGCGAAACGCCGCGCCCGTCGCCGGGAGCGTCGCAAGGCATTGGGGAAGCTCGCGCGGGAGCAGACCCCGCCGCCCGACCAGATCGCCCTCGAGGTCGATGCCTGGGAGCGCTACGTGCGGGAAGCTGCCGAGCGCTACGGCTTCGACGCCGGTCAACGCTCGGCGGCGGAATCCGTCCTGGAGGAAATGAAAGGACGGGCCTTCCACCACCGCGACCTGCACAAACAGGAGATCGACGCGCTGGAGCGCCGGATCGCCTCGTTTTCCGGCAAGGACGAGGAGCTGGAGGAACTCAAAAAGCAGCTCGTCGCCCTGTACGGGCCCATCGACGAGATGTTCAAGGAATTGAAGGCGCGGATCGAATCGCTCCCCACCAGCGAGCAGCGCCGCCGGGCGGGCGTCTCCAAGGCCGAGCCGAAAGAGGAAACCCGCCAGCCGGCATCATCCGGCAAGGATCAGCAACGGCGGAACCCGTCCACGCCGTAACCGGCTTGCCCGCCCGCCGTCAGGGTGAAGGGACGATTGCCGCGCTTCACGCGCGGATGTTCCACAGGGCCGGCGGAACCGGCTCGCCGCACTCCGGGCATTTCGGCTCCGCCAACCCCTGCAAGGTGTACCCGCATCGGACGCATTTCGGTTTCGGGCTCCGAAGCGTCTGAAGCACCAGCATCCACCAGACGCTCAACGTCGCGACCAGCGAGGCCCACGACAACTCCGACGCCATGGACATCGTCCAATCCGAGCCCGCAAAAACGGGAAATTCGTCGAACACCCACACCGTTCGCCCGACCCACACGATGACCGTCAGGACGGTCAACACGATGGCCGCATATCGCATTGTCGATCCTCCCCGTCGTAACGCACATCAAGCTGCAAAGCGTCACCAGAGCATTTCTCGTTTCTGTGTTCCGAGCCGCGGGCTTCAGCCCGCGCGGCGTCTCCATACGCTATGTGTATCCGGTGGGAATATGCTCAGTCCACATTACTGAGAAATGTCCCTAGAGACATTGGCTTGTCATAAGCGCTTTTCGTCAAGCCTCGATGCTCTACCCCGATTGAAGCAGAAGCATCAGGACGAAGGTCGTTCCCGCCGTCAGCACGTGCAGCGCGAACGGCACCAGCCAGGTGTTCGTCCGGTAGGCGATGTACGCCAGCGCCGCGCCGCCGGGCAGGGAAAGCACCAGCTCGTGGGGATCCTTGCCCAGGTGCACGCCCGCAAACAGCAGGGCCGAGGCGCCGATCGGGAACAGACACCCCCCCGGCAGTCCGAGCCATCGCCCCACGCGGGCGGGAAACGTCGTGCAACCCGCCCGCTCCGCGTCACCGCCCGCTCCGGTCCCTGACGGGACGTTGACCTCGCCGCTCGATTCCGGCGACCGGGTGGTCGATTCCTCCGGCTGGACCGTCTGCGCCATGCCCATCCACTGCAACACGCGAACGCCCGCCCGATCCGAATCCACCCGGCAGGGGACGGGATCGGGCCAGCGGAACCCGCTCCGGAACCAGGCCAGCACCGCCCCATGCAGGAAGAAATGCTCGACGAGCATGTTCACGAAGTAAAAAACCAGGAACGCTTCGGCGCCCTGACGCCACTGATCGAGGTACCCTTTCGCCATCGAAGGGCTGGACGCCATCCACAGAAGAAACGGCAGGGAGATCCCGTACCCGACCAGCAGAATCCGACCCGCCAGGCGGTTCGGCCGGCGAAACCCCACCCGCTCCAGCCGCCCCCGGCAAAGAACCAGCGAGACGACCAGCGGAACGATTCCCGCCGTCCAAGCCAGGTACACCGCATAGCGAACCAGCGGCGACGCCGACTCGATGCCCGCCAGCGACAGGGTCCCCCGCGCGACCGCATGCGCGAGACCGCTCGCATCCTGCGAAACGCGAACCAGCCACCCCGGCCAGTCCGGCGACCGACGGACGAGCAGCAAAATACAGTAGACCGCGGTCAGCGCGAAGACCACCGGCGGCGCGACGGAAGTCGGGGCGATGCTCTTCGGTGTTTGTGTCTTCCGGGAAGTCGTATCCATATTCCGATAAACGGGCGGGCGGCCGATCAGGCGCCTTCCCCTCCGCGTCGCCGAGCCGGTTTATACGGGCGGGGTCCGCGATTGACCATGCCCTCGGGCGGTCCGGGAAAGAACGCCTGCGGGCCTTCTCCGGTTGAATCCCCGGGCGGCGCCTCCTATACTCGGTCGTTGACGCTTGCGGGGGAACCGGTCACGAATCGGACCGGGCCAACAGGGGTGCTCGACGAATCGGGAGGGGTTCGTGTCGTTTTCCGCCCTCGAGGGGGATCCATCCGATAGACCACACGCGGGGCGGGTCGATCCGGGCCGTGCGCTGCGACTCCAGGCCGTCGGTGACCCTCGCGCCGGGCGGCGGGCGTATCCCCGTCCCCGTGGGCCGTTTGCGGAGGGAGCTTCAACGCCTTGTTCTCGGAATCGTGGACCGGTTCCTTCTCCGACGGCTTTGCACGGCGTACCGATCCCCCGCACGGGCTCAGGTCCGCGGCTCGGAACACGACGATGAAAAACGCCCTGGTCCTCGTGCTGATCCTCTCGCCCGCTCTTTACGCCCAATCGAGCCGGGCGCGGGCGGTTTCGACCCCGAACGCCGATGCTTCGCGAGCCTCTTCCGTCGGATCGATCGATCCGGACAAGACGCGCACGTCCCTCCGGCCGAAAGCCTCCGGTCTTCGGGGGGCGGTTCCCGCGGCGGCTGGCGGTGCAATCGCGGGCGTGGGTTCCCCATCCGGGACGATCTGTCCCCAGCCGGGGGCCAACTGCCAGACCGCGGACGTTTCCTTCGGCCTGACCAGCGACGGGACGCTGTTCTCGGTGGCGGACGATTTCCGCCTGGCGGTCAGCGGGAGCGTCTCGCAGGTTTGTTTCCGGGGCGCCTATTTCGATTTCACCGTGAACCTGGATTGCGGTGCCCAGGGCGGCAACGACTTCATCATCAATTATTATGCCGACGCCGGCGGCAAACCCGGCACGCAGATCGCCTCCTTCCGCCAGTCGCTGGGGACACTGACCGTTGGCGGCCCCATCGCCACCGGACAGCGGCTCGCGGGCACGGCGGACGAATTCGAATTCGTGGCGTCGCACGACCCGGTCCCGCTTTCGGCGGGGGCGTGCTACTGGATCGAGATCGTCAATCGGTTGCCCGGCTCGTGCTCGTGGGTGTGGGAAGGCGCACTGCCGGGCAACGAATGGGTTCTTCAGGACGATGAGGCCGATGGGTTCGACTTCGCCGACTCCCTGCCCGACGACATGTCCTTCTGCTTTGACCAGCCTCTCATGGATCCCGCCCCCTGCCGTCCGCCGCCTCCTCCCAATGACGACTGCCTCGATGCGGAGGTGATCTCCGGGACGGGCGAGTTTCCGTTCGACGTGACCACGGCCACCGCGGACGGACCTTCCCATTCGGCGTGCCTGAAAAACGGGGAAAGCCGTATCGATGCCGATGTGTGGTATTGCTGGACGTCCCCGTGTACGGACCGGATCGTCCTGAGCACGTGCCAGTTGACGAACGTGGACACCCGCATCGCCGTCTACGAAGGCTGCGGCACCTGTCCGCCGAGCGACCTCGCCCTGCTGACGTGCAACGACGACCGCTGCGGCGACACCCTGCCGCCGTTGCAGTCGTTCGCCGTCTTCGACGCCGTCGAGGGACAATCCTACGCGATCCGCATCGGCACGTTCCCGGATGCGATCCGGGGGACGGGGCGGTTCAGCCTCTCGTGCGGTCCGCCCGCGCAGAGCACCTGCGGTCCGGCCGCGGGCGCGGAGGACTGCTGCGCGCCGACGGATCCGTTCGGCCTGGGATGCACGGACGCGAGCTGCTGCAACCTTGTCTGCGCGTGCGATCCGTTCTGCTGCACCACCGGCTGGGATGCCGGCTGCGCCACCACCGGCTTCCTCAACAGCGGATGCGGGGCGGAGCTGCTCTGCGAGGATCTTTGCGGCCCGTGCGGAACGTCCACCGTGGACTGCTGCGTGGGCGTCGCCAGCGGCGCCGGCATGGGCGGATGCAACGACCCGCTCTGCTGCGAGGCCGTCTGTGCCAAAGACTCCTTCTGCTGCGAAGTCGAATGGGACAACGCCTGCGCCACCACCGGGTTCAACAACAACGGCAACGGGGCGGCGGTGATCTGTCCGGCCCTTTGCGGATCGACGCACTGTGCCTCGGGAACGTTCACCTTCGTCGATCCGCCGAGCGGATCGGTCGACGCCCGCCAGCCGCACCCTCCCGGCTCGCCGGAAACGCTCCAGGGCATCACGCAAATCGGCCTCACCGGTCCGGTCCTTCAGAGTTCCGTTCCCACCTGCTGGTCGGTTTGCGAAACCGACACGGGGGGGCAGGCGGCCAACGAGGTCGTGGACGTCTCCACCGACGGGGCGGGCAACTTCGTGCTGACGCTGGCTCGGCCGATCACCCCGGGAGCCGTCACCACCGTCACCTACACCAACGACGACGGGTTCACGACCACCGGCGTGTTCGTCTCCCATCCCGGGGACGTGGACGGCGACGGCGTTTCAGGTGCGGGAGACGTGCTGGACCTGCTGAACGTCCTTTCCGCCGGGCGGGCACCGCGGGGTCTGGTGCCCGATCTCCTGCGATGGGACATCGACCGCAGCGGCGCGGTGGGACCGGCGGACGTGCTGCGGCTGATCGATCTGCTCACCGGGGCCGACGGCTATGCCGTCTGGAGCGGCACGCAGCAGCCCGCCTGCGGAACCTGCTGCCCGTAAACCTGCGGCGAGGCGGCACGAAGCGGCGCTTACCCCCGTCGGGAGTCGCCTCCGGAGGCGCGGGACACGGTCTCCCGACACGGGTTTGGCGCCGTGTCGAACGCCCCCTATACTACCCCGTCGGCGGAATCCCGGGGTAGGGCGAACGGTCCTCGGGATGATCCGAATCGGAGCCGGCGGTCGTCTCCGCCGGTTCACGCTTCACTCGGATCGAATACGGTACGCTGGTCCCCCCGACTCCGGCGGACCGCGGTGCCGGACAAGGAAAACACGGGAGAGGGTTGGCGGAGAGAGGCCGACCCTCGGCTACGGAAACACGGAAAACAAGATGCCCAGACCGACCAAGGCGTTTCGCCGCCAGAAGCTCAACGCCGCCCTCGAATGGAAGCGCGGCAACAAAAAGGAAGCCTACAAGCTGTGGGAAGAAGCCGCCGCCTCCCTGAAGGAATACCGCGCCAAGAAGCGGAACAAGAAACAACAGGCGGAAACCGAAGCCGCCGAAAGCGGAAGCGCCGGCGGCGACGAGTCCGCTGAATAACGCCCCCTCTTCGCCGATCCACCGTTCCGCGCGGTCGCTCAACATCCTTCTCGATTTTCCTTTCCGGCGCCCCCCCGGCTTGGGAGCGGCATCAGACAAACCCCACCAGCAAAGCGGCATGGCGAATCGCCCTCCTGTGCTCTCTACACGCCTCGTATTGAGCATTCCTCAAGAATGCGGACGGGGCCGTGTCGGATGGGATGAAGACCCGCCGCATCACGCGGGCTTCAAGCCCGCGGCCCGGAACGCGAGAACGAAAAACGCCTTATAGGCACACATTCGCGCGCACACAGCGCGGGAATCGGGATGGGAACGTTCGAGGGGCGAATGAGCCAAGCGGCGAGAAGCCTCGCCTTCTCCGGCGATCGGATTGGATCCTCCGTCTTCAGTCGCGGCGTCCGCCGTAGATCAGCGAGGCGTAATAGAGCAGGTGGAGGACAGCCGTGATGGTGGCCGCCACATAGGTCATCGCCGCCGCGTTCAGCACCTTCCGGACCACGCGGTCCTCTTCCAGCGTGACCATCCCCTGCTGGACGAGCACCTCCCGCGCCCGGCGGGAGGCGTCGAACTCCACCGGCAGGTTGACGATCTGGAAGAGCACCACGATGCCGAACAGCACCAGCCCCCCGGCCGCGATCGTCTGTCCCACGCCCGCCAGCCCCGTCATCCAGGTCAGCATCAACCCGGCGATGATCAGCATGACGGAGAGGTTGCTGCCCACCGAGGCCATCGGCACCAGTCCGTTGCGGATGGCCAGCGGGGCGTAGGCACAGGCGTCCTGGATCGCGTGCCCCGCCTCGTGGGCCGCGATGCCCAGCGACGCCAGCGAGCGCCCGTGATAGACGTCCGGACTGAGACGCAGCACCCGCCGCTTGGGATCGTAGTGGTCGCCGAGAAACGACTGGACCGGCTCGATGGCCACGTCCGCGATCCCATGCACGTTGAGGATCCGCTGGGCGGCTTCGGCGCCGCTCAGCCCGCTCCGCGCGGGAATCCGCCTCGCCCGCGCATAGGCGGATTGCACCATGCCCTGCGCCCACGCCGCCAGCAGCACCGCCGGCAACGCCACGAACAGCATGTACGTCGGATCGAACCAGACGAAAAATCCCAGCAGGTCCATGACTCGCCCTTCCCGAAGACTCACTCGTTCCGAGACCGTCCGGCGGCCTGCCGCCGCCGGGGTATTGTACGACCCGCTCCGCCCAGGGGAGCGCCGCGGATGACGAATTCCGACCCTTTTTGGAGCGATATCGGCCGGGGTCCGCCGGGCCTTGCCCGGAAGCGGAGCGCTTCGATTCCGACGAGAGCGGCGGAGCCGGTCGCCCTCCATCGCCGGCAGGCGGGTTGCGGTTTGTCGGGAGCGGCTCCTTCGGGTAAAGAACGGCGTGTGGGAGCGCTCGATGAATCGTCTACCACGGGAGGCTTCGCCATGTCGCGACGGGAGACGCACTCGCAGCCAACGGATGTCGCCTTCAGCCTGATCGCCACCCGGTGGGGAACCTTCGGCTATGTGGCGAGTCGAGGCCGCCTGATCGCCGCCTACCTGCCCGACCGGGAGGAGCGGATCCTCCGACGGCTGTGCCGCGAATGGCCGAAGTGCGAACCTCATCCCCATCTGCTGCCCGAACTGGAGACGCTGGTGCGGGCGTATTTCGCGGGTCGGCCCGTCGATTTCTCCGGCATCGACGTGGATCTCTCGACGGTCTCTCCGTTCCGGCGGAAGGTGCTGAAGGCGTGTCAGCGGATTCCCTTCGGCGCGAGGGTCAGCTATGCGGAACTGGCGCGGCGTGTGGGGCATCCGCGGGCTGCCCGGGCGGTGGGCGGGGCGATGGCCGCCAATCCCCTGCCCCTGATCGTGCCCTGCCACCGCGTGTTGCGCGGGGACGGCGGTCTCGGCGGGTTCTCCGCTCCCCAGGGAATCTCGCTGAAGCGGCGGATGTTGGAATTGGA
>CAZNQN010000036.1:0-11042 GCA_964574925.1 uncultured Phycisphaeraceae bacterium
AGCACACGCTCACCCCCGGCCCGATCATCGTCTGCTGCAACTGCGTGCCGAAGTGCGATCCGGTCGATCCGCCAAAACCGGAACCGGCGCCGGCGCCCAAGAACCGCTACCTCTCCTTCGTCCCGAACAATCCGGGACGGCTGACGGCCTTGAAGGTCCGGCTGGTCGACGCGCCGGATGCGCCGAGCGCCGTGGGGATGGAATGGTGGGTCGGCGAGCCGTCGGTGGTCTGTGAGAACAGCGGACAGACCGTGCCGCCGGCGGGCGGTTGCGGTCCGGGCGTGCATTGCGACGGGAAGGACCGGATGTGGACGGCCTCGCTGCAATGCCAGCAGCACTGCATGGATTGGGGCGCCATTGGCGATGTGATCCACATCGGCGATGCGAACATCATCCCCAACGCCAAGTACGAGGTGATCGCGGTGGATTGCGACTGTCCGCATCCCAACGAGTCGGGTCCGCTGTCGGTATCGACCTCCGGCTGGGGTGACGTTACGGGCGATTGCGGCGTCTGTCCGTGCACACCGCCGGACGGCGGAGTGGACGTGACCATCGACGTGACGGCGCTGCTCGGGAAGTTCAAGAACTTCCCCAACGCGCTCAAGAAGGCGCGGGCGGACATCGAGCCGGCGCAACCCGACCGGCTGGTCAATATCTCGGATGTGACACGCGGGCTGGATGCCTTCCGCGGGCGGCCGTATCCGTTCGATCCGCCCAAGGCGTGCCCTCCGTGAGGGGAGGAGATGTCATCCGCGATGAGTGACGTCGATTGACGCATCGCTTCGATTCGAGGGGGCGGGGCCTGCAAGCCCCGCCCCGTGCTTTGCGCCGATCGCTTCGAAGAATCGCTCGTTTCTCGGGAACGGGGTCCGGTCCTTCTTTCGTGGGATGCGGAGGGCGTCCCGCCGCATCGCGCGGGCTTCGCGCCTGCGGCTCGGACACAAATACGGGAGACGCTCTCGGCATTCGGGATCCGGGGGAACGAAGGAGCGACGGGAATGGAAGGTATGCCTGGGCGAGCTACTTGGCCGTTAGCGCCTCGACCGTCTTGCCTTCGGGAAGCGGTTTGCTGAACCGGCACTTGGGATACTTGCTGCATCCCAGGAAAGGCCCGCTGCGTCCGGTGCGGATGACCATCGGCGCGCCGCATTCGTCGCAGGGGATGTCGGTGGGAATGGGTTTCGGGCGGGGCGGCGCCTCTTTTTCCGCCCGTTTTTTCGCCTCTCCGCGAAGATTGGCCACGAAGGAGCATTTCGGATAGGCGGAGCATCCGAAGTACGGGCCGAACCGCCCGTGCTTGAGCGTCACCTCCGCCCCGCATTCCGGACAGACGAGCGGCTGTTCGGGCCAGGTTTCCACGACGGGTCGGCCCGTGCGCGTCCAGGCGAACCCCGGCGGCGGCGGACCGAGCGAGGCCACGTCCACCTTGGCGTTCTTACCTTTCCCCTTCGCCGTTCGACGTGCCCCGTTGTTGCCGGCGGGTTCCGGCGGCGGATCGGGGATCTTTCCTTCCTGTGCCAGTTGCTTGAGGTGGTCGAGCTTCTCCAGCGGCATGGCGTTGCGACAGCGCGGGAACCCCGAACAGCTCAGGAAGGGACCGCGGCGTCCTCTCCGGATCACCATCGGCCGGCCGCACTTGTCGCACGAAACCCCCGCCTCCTCCGGCTTGGGTTTCTCGACGTAGACGCCCTCGGGGAGGGGTTTGGTGGCCTTGCAGGTCGGGTACCCCGTGCAGCCGAGGAACGCCCGCCCGCGGGCGAACTTGACCGCCATGGGTTTGCCGCACTCGTCGCAGGTTTCCTTGATGTCCTCGGCCTCGACCTTACGCAGGGGTCGGCCCTGTTCATCGCAGGGCAGGGTGTTGTCGCAGTCGGGGTAGCCGGTGCATCCGAGGAAGGGTCCGCGGCGGCTCTGTCGCAGCACCATCGGCTTGCCGCATTTTTCGCAGGGCGCTTCCGCGACGACCTCCTCTATGGGACGGCCTTCGTCGTCGATGTTGCGGGAGGTGTTGCACTCCGGGTATCCGCTGCATGAGAGGAAGCGTCCGTTGCGCCCGATGCGGTAGACCATGTCCCGCCCGCAGGTCGGACAGGTGTACTCGCTGGGCTGGGCACGGGCCGGCTCCATCTCCGTCTGTGCCTTGTCGAGCGCCTCGCGGAACGGGCCGTAGAACTCCGACAGCACGTGCAGCCAGTCCACCTGCGCCTCTTCCACCTTGTCCAGTTCGTCCTCCATGTGCGAGGTGAACTTGACGTCCATCACGCGGGGGAAGTGGCGGACGAGTTTCTCGGTGACGAGTTCACCGCGCGCCGTCGGGTGCAGCTTGCGGTCGATGAGCTTGACGTAGCCGCGGTCCTGGATGGTCTGGATGATGGCGGCGTAGGTGCTGGGTCGCCCGATGCCCTCCGATTCCAGCTTCTTGACCAGCGACGCTTCCGTATACCGCGGCGGAGGGGAGCTGAAGGTCTGCTGCGGCAACAGATCGAGCAGGGCGACTTCGTGACCCTCTTCGATCTGCGGCAGCACCACGTCGCCGTTGTCCGGCGTGCCCGTCACCTTCAGGTAGCCGTCGAAGACCAGTCGCCGCCCCGAGGTCCTGAACAGCACTTCGCCCCGGTCGGTGGAGGCGGCGAGATGGATCGTGGTGTTGTCCCATTTCGCCGGGCTCATCTGACAGGCGACGAACCGCCGCCAGATCAGGTTGTAAAGTTTGTACTGCTCGGCGGTGAGGGACGACCGGATCGATTCGGGATCCAGTTCCGCGTCGGTGGGGCGGATGGCCTCATGCGCCTCCTGCGCCCGGGCGCCGGATGCGTAGCGGTTGGGTTTCTTGGGCAGATACGCCTCGCCGAAGCGGGACCGGATCAGCGTGCGAACTTTGTCCACCGACTCGGCGCTGAGATTCGTCGAATCGGTCCGCATGTAGGTGATCAACCCCACCGTGCCCCGCCCGTCGTTCAGGTCGATCCCTTCATAGAGCTGCTGGGCGACGCGCATGGTACGCGAGGGGCTGAACCCCAAGCTCGTGGACGCCGCCTGCTGGAGGGTCGCGGTCGTAAAGGGCGGTCCCGGCTTGGTCGTCGTGCGCCGCTTCTGCACCTCCGCCACGCGGAAGGCGGGGACGTTGGAAACGTCCAGCCGCCCGACCACCGTCACCCGCCGGAAACCCCGGTCGCCGTAGTCCTCGTGCTCGCGGGTTTCGATCCGCTCGACCTGGAAGCCCAGCGCCTCGAGCACAGGCCGGACGTCGTCCACGCTCCCGGGCTTGAACTCCTTGCCTCCGATCTTGACCAGCTCGGCGTACAGGCAACCGTGTTTGGAGAGCCAGGCGTTTCGCGCTTTGACGGTGGGGCCGTCGCTTTTGTCCGTGCGATGCTTGTCGAGGAACCGTTTCCACGCCTCGGCGTGTTTGGCCGCCTTGGCCGGATCCGTGTCGAAACACGCGAAGACCTTCCACGTTTCGGTGGGGACGAAGTCGCGGATCTCCTGCTCGCGTTCGACGATGAGCCGCACGGCCACGGACTGCACCCGCCCGGCCGAAAGCCCCCGCCCGATCTTCGCCTGGAGCAGCGGGCTGAGCTGATACCCCACGATGCGGTCGAGCAGACGGCGGGCCTGCTGGGCGTTGACCTTGTTCATGTCCACCTCGTGGGGATGGGCGAAGGCTTCCCGGATGGCCGATCGGGTGATCTCGTTGAACACCACCCGCCGGGCGCGCTGCGGATCGATCCCCAGGGCATGGACGAGGTGCCAGGCGATGGCCTCGCCCTCCCGGTCGAGGTCGGTGGCGAGGTAGACCGTCTCCGCCTTTTCCGCCGCCTTTTTCAGCTCGCGGACGACCTTCTTTTTGTCGCTCAGGATCTCGTAGACGGGCTGGAAATCGTGTTCCAGGTCGATGCCCAGGTCGTGGGGGGGGAGGTCGCGGACGTGGCCCATGCTGGCCATGACCTTGTAGGCGGAGCCCAGGTAGCGGTTGATGGTGCGGGCTTTGGCCGGCGATTCGACGATCACCAGATCGCGTTCGGATTGTTGTGATTTTTTGGACACGCCCCTTACGCCGCGTTCCCGGACGGCCGGTCGCCCGCCGACCGGGCGCGCCCTGCCTCCGTTTTAGGGTTATCGACCGGGCCTGTCGTTGGCTCCACAGGCGGAATCCAGCCCCCCAGGGGTGCTCCCCCTCCTTCATGGTAGGCGGGGGGTTTAGCAAGACCGCGGGGGCGTGTCAAACCGATGTTGCGTTGGGGGAGGGAATGTGGGATGATCGCCGTTTCCGATCGGCGTCGCGTCCGCCGGCGGGGCGAAATGTCCGTAACGTATTGCTGAATAAGGATTTATGTCGCCATGATGAAGTTCTTCCGCAAATACAACAAGCACCTCCTCGCCGGGCTGATGGTGCTGCTGATGGTCGTCTTTCTGGGGGGGAACGCCCTGTACGAGCTGGCCAGACCCAGCATCAACCGCTCGGTGGCCACCACCCGCTTCGGCGAGATCACCTTTGCCGACCAGCAGGAGGCCGACGCCGTCACCTCCATTCTCTCCCGCATGCGTATCTCCTGGGAGTTTCCGGTTCCCCAGGCACGCAAGCCCCTGGAGCTGGTGGACTGGATCCTGCTGAAGCGGGAGGCGCGTTCGCTGGGATTGCAGACGGACGAGGCGGCTGTGCTCGCCTCCTTCGGCGCCGACATGCGGATCAACGATCTGGCCCGCAACCTGCGGGCGCGTCCGGATCTGATCGTCCGCGCGCTGGCGGAGCTGGAGACGATCCGGCGGATGGCGGAGATGGTGTCCAGTGCGGCCATCCCGTCCGAGGCGGAGATCCGCAGCGCCGCCCGCAAGGTCTTGGAGAAGGTGCGGCTCAACGCGGTGCTGCTGCCGGCGAGGGCCTTCGAGCCGGAGGATGCGGAGTTTTCCGAAGAGGAGATGCTCGCGCAGTTCAACGCCTACCGCGAGCGGGAGCCGGGTGAGGGACTGGAGTTCGGATACTACGTTCCGCCCGCGCTGAAGCTCCAGTACGTCGTGATCGACCGGGAGAAGCTGGCCTCGTTGCTGCGGATTCCCAATCTGGAGAAACGGGCGAAGGCGTTGTACGACGAGCATCCCGACCGGCCGGAGTTCGCCCGCCCGCCCGAGGAGCGCGGAGACGAAGACGCGGAAGGTCCGCCGCCGTCCCCGTACCTGTCGTGGGAAGAGGCGAAGGACATCGCCGTCGATCTGGTGCGGAAGGAGGAGGCGGAGAAGGTGGCCGCCCGCATCGCCCAGTGGATCATCCGCTATGCGGGGGAGCTGTGGCTGGGCGTGGAACGGAAGGAGAACGGATACCGGGAGGCGCCCGAGGCGGCGAAATCGCTTTCGTTTTATGAAGAAGCGATCACGAAACTGCCTCGCAACCTCTCGTACCCGGAAGCGATCCGCGTGGAGACCACCGACTTTTTCAGCGAGGACGAAGCGCGGGAGGTTCCGGGAATCGGGTCGGCGTGGTTCCGGCCGGAACGCGGCGGTATGGGCATGTCACTGCCGATGCTGGCGTTCCGCTCGGAGGCGATCGTGCCGGAGGTTCCGAAGGAGGCGGAGCACAGTTCGGACTATCTGGCGATGTTCGAGACGTGCCGCTTTCCGGTGTCCGATGCGAAGGGGAACCTGTACGTCTTTCGGGTTGTGGATCGTCGTCCGGGGCACGTGCCGGAGTCGATCGACGAGGTTCGGGACCGGGTGGTGGCGGATCTGCGGCTGATGAAGGGCTTCGAGGAGGCCCAGTGGCGGGCGACGGCGCTGAAGCACTGCGAAGAGGACGAGATGACGCTGAAGGAGGCCTACGAAGCCGATGTGGACCTGGCGCGGATCGCCGCGACCCCCGAAGGGGCCGGCATGGGCTATTTCGAGCTCGAGCCGGTCGCCCGGATGTCCCGGTACCAGGCGGCGACGGGGCAGGAACCGGACACGATCTATCTGGAACCGGGGGTGGGGATGGTGCCGGCGAAGGTGGTCGAGGCCTTCTTTCGGCTTGACGAGATCCACGGCCGGTACGAGGCGTTCGAGCTGAAGAAACGGGCGTCTATGCTCGTCGTCGAATGGGTGGAGACGCTCAAACCGCGGGCGGATGAGTTCATGGACATGCGGGACGGGTTCGTGCAGCAATACATCCGGGAGAAGCGAAGGGCGGCCGTCGCCGAATGGCTCGACCCGGACAACATCCGCGCGCGGGCGGGGTTTGCGCTGGCGACGCGGTAACGCGGCGACCGACAACAAATGACAATCGCGCCGCCTTGCCTTCGGCGGGCGGCGCGCCTAGAAATCCATAGCGGAAGCGGGAACCGAATCGTCAAGGTTCATCCGTTTCATTCCCACCCCGCCGTCCGCCGTCAAGACCCGGACAATGTAACGGTTCTGCCACGAGCGCGCGGGAAGCGGTCTTCCCGGCGGGCGGGATGAACCCTCCGGGCGAACAAGGCGTACAAGGCAAAGGAAACGTTCCCAAGAAGCTCCCGTGGGAGCACGAGCCAACAAGCTCCCTCCCGCCAAAGCGTCACGTGGTACCCTCCCCCGTGACGCAGCCCTCGAGCGCTGCATCCGCGAGTCCCCGACGGATGCGGCGCTTTTTTTGCGCGAATCCGGGGGCGATTCCCAGGGGCGACTCGTTCCCGATCGGACGCGGGTGGAGTCCTGCTGCACCGCGCGGGCTTCAAACCCGGAGCAAAAAAACAGAATGCGTTCTATCGGGTCGGCTCTGGAGAAAGGGGCGGGACGGTTCGGGTGGCATCGCGGACGAGGCGGGCGAGGCGTTCGCAGATGAACTGGCGGAATCGGTTCGCATCCAGTCCCCGCAGACGCAACATCGGCCCGCTGAGCAGTTCGCCGCGAACGTGCGGACTGCTGCGCGTCTCGTGGAAGGCGACGGCCTCGGTGGTGACCGTTCCGTGCATGTGGACGTGATGGCCGTTCATGGCGAACTGGAACTTGATCTCGCGTCCGCCTTCGAGGAAATCCGAGGCGTCCATCTGCATCGAGATGCCGGCCGGGGCGTATTTGCTCACCAGGTCTCTGAACGTCGGGATCAGCTCCTCCGCCGTGAGCCGGCGAAGCCGCTCCAGCGGATCGTCGGTCCCGCCTCGCCCGACGAGGCCGCGCGGCGAGGGCGGAACGATGCTCTCCAGCAGGCGGTCGAGCTGTTCCTCCGGCGGAAGCGCCTTGCCGGCCGATGGGCGCTCGCGGTGTTCCGGTTCGTTGCGTTGTGACGATTGCAGGGGTTTCATCGGAAGGATTCTCCCCGCCGTCGCTCCCGCGTTTCCGGACCCGTCCGGGCGCAGGGACGCGCCGGTGCTTCGGCCGATGCGGAGCCGGGCTTGAACGACTTCGCCTGTGAAACCGGGAGCGTTCCGGCGATCTGCGGTCCGCACGTCCGGGAACGATCGGGAGGCGAGGGCCTGCGTTCGTTGACTCGCGGGGGGCGGATTCCTATCATCGTCGGGGAAGCGAGACGCTGGTCGCTTGCAGGACCGGTCGATGCGGGGCGGTTCTTCGCCCGCGCGACGGTCGGAGACGGCAGGGGATGCAACCCGTGCAAACGACCGCGCACCTCCGTCTCGGGAGCTTTCACATTGCCGACGCTCTACGTGTTGCAGGGTCCGGATAAGGGGCGTACGTACCAGACGCCCGACGAGCCGGTGGTCATCGGTCGATCCTCCGACCAGATCCCGCTGACCGACGGCAGTGCATCGCGGCGACACGCGGAGATCCGACCCTCCAACGGCGCGTGGGTGCTGTGCGATCTGCGCAGCTCCAACGGCACCTACCTGAACGGTCAGCGGGTCGTCGGACCGACCCCGCTCAAACACGGCGATCAGATCAAGGTGGGCAGCACGCTGCTGGTCTTCAGCGGCCAGGAGCACGTGCAGAGCTTCTCCGGGGCGCAGATGATCCGCGACCTGGTGGACCTGGAGATGGGCAACCCATCGGGCGGATCGTCGATCCTGACGGCGGTGGACAGCTCGGCGGAGAGCGTGATCCTTCCTCCGCCGGAGACGGCGGACGCGGTGGCCGCCTGGAACGTCGTCTACCGTATCGCGGAGATGATCGGGACGATCGAGTCGGAGGCGGCGTTCCTGGAACGGGTGGCGGACATCATCCTGGACCACCTGGCGGTGGACCGGCTGGTGCTGCTGATGTGCGATCCGACGACGCAGGAACCGACGCCGCAGATCGTTCGTTGCCCCAAGGGCGAGGAGCCGCGTCCCAAGGTGGTCACGTCGCGCACGATCATCAAGCACGTTCTGGACACCAAAGAGGGCGTGCTGTGCGCGAACGCGATGACGGACGATCGGTTCAGTCGCAACGGGATGCAGGACAGCCTCCACCGTTTGGGGCTGCGGAGCATCATCTGCGTGCCCATTCTCGCCCACGAGCAGGTGCACGGGCTGATCCACATGGATTGCTCGATGTCCCGGCACACCTACACGCAGGAACAGCTCCGGTTGGCGGTGGCGATCGGGCGGCTGACCGGCATGGCCGTCGAAAACATCCGCCTGCTGGAAGCGCGGGTGCGGACGGAGCGTCTGGCGGCGGCGGGGGAAGCGGTGGCCTACCTTTCCCACTATATCCGCAACATTCTCCAGGGGATGCAGGGCGGGGCGGACGTGGTGGAGATCGGTCTGCGGAAGGGTTCGCTGGATGCGGCCGAGCAGGGCTGGTCGCTGGTGCGGCGGAACCTCGACCGCATCTTCGTGCTCACCATGAACATGCTCACCTTCAGCAAGGAGCGGGAACCGCGGATCGAGATGTTCGCCCTCAACAAGGTGGTGGAGGACGTCGTCTCCCTCGCCCAGACGCGGGCGGACGAGAAATCCGTGATGATCCTCACCGATCTGGAGGAGATGCCTCCCGTTCCGCTCGACCCGGACGGCATCCACCAGGTGATCAACAACATCGTGCTCAACGCGATCGACGCCGCCCCCATCGAAGGGGGACAGGTGACCATCGCCACCGAGTACCACGCCCGCGACGGACGGGTGGTGATCCGGGTGACGGACAACGGGCACGGCATCCCCGAAGATCAGATCGCCCACATCTTCGACGCCTTCCATTCGTCCAAGGGACACGGCGGGACGGGACTGGGTCTGGCGGCGGCGAAGAAGATCGTGAAGGAGCTGAACGGTCGCATCGAGGTGGAAAGCCGCGTCGGGGCGGGGACCACCTTCCGCGTGGTGCTGCCCATCGAGTTCGTCAAGCTCGCCGACGCCGACGACACGCACGGCGCCTGATTTCGAGTTGCGAAAACGGTCGGCGGTGAAACCGAAGAAGGACGGGTGAGCAGGGCAAGCGCCCTTGCGCTGCGAGCCGGCGATATCTTGGCCGCATCGGCCGTGACGTCTCTACGGCGTTCGCGTTTCCTGCCCGCCGGCCCCTTGCTGCACGGGGAAGTCCCCGCACGCTAGGTTCGAACACGTTTCGTTTCGGTATTGCCGGATGACGTGCGGCGCGCGTGGATCTGTTTTTCGCGTTGCGGGGTCGTGCGGGTAAGATGAGGTGGCGGGGGCCGGAATCCGCGGACGCGCGGCACGTGCCGGGAGTGCGAATGTGTCGAACGAGGCCGGTTGTTCTCATCGATCGCTGCCCCAGTTCCGTCGCCACGGGCGGAACTGGCGGGAGAACCGGTACGTCTATCCGGTGCTCTCGCGGCGCAGCGGCGGGTTGAGCATCGGGATCAACCTCAACCCGGACAAGGCCTGCAACTTCGATTGCGTGTATTGCCAGGTGGATCGGACCACGCCGCCGCGGGTGCGGGAGGTGGATCCCGACGTGCTGCAGGCGGAGCTGGCGGAGATGCTGGAGGCGGCGCGGTCGGGGGCGATCTTCGCCGAGCCGGAGTTTTCGTCCGTGCCGGCGGCGCTGCGACGGGTTTGCGACATCGCCTTCTCCGGCGACGGGGAGCCGACGACCTGCAAGCACTTCAAGGAGTGCGTGCAAATCGCGGCGGAGCTGAAGCGGCGGTTCGCCCTCGATGGCGTCAAGATCGTGCTGATCACCGACGCCTGTTACCTGACCCGGCCGGAGGTGGAAGAGGCGCTGCGGATCCTCGACGCCCACGAGGGGGAAATCTGGGCGAAGCTCGATGCCGGCACGGAGGCATACTACCGGCGGGTGAACCGTCCGAACGTGCCGCTGGCGCACGTGATCGAGAACATCACAGCCGCCGCCCGCGTCCGGCCGGTGGTCATCCAGGCGTTGTTCATGCGCCTTGACGAGCAACCGCCGCCGGATAGGGAAATCGAAGCGTTCGCCGGGCGTTTGCGGGAGATCGTCCGCGCGGGCGGGTCGATCCGGATGGTGCAGGTCTATACGGTGGCGCGACCGCCGGCGGAATCGTTCGTGACCCCGCTGACGGATGCGGAGGTCGATCGCATCGTGCGCATCGTGGAGCAACGCACGCGCCTGCCGGTGGAAGGATTCTACGCTCCGACAAGGGGCGACGGGCCGGCGTGATGCGATGAAACCGTATCGACGCTCGATCCACCCACCGGCGGAGGTACGCGTCGGACACGAACAGAAGGGACCGATCCCGCCACTACATACCCGCGTCAAAGCCAAAGGCTTACGAACGTGTTCTTTCAGAAACTGCTCAGTTTGAACATTTTGAGGCGGCAGGTGAATCTCGTATGGCGCGGCGATGCTTCATACATACAAAAAGTGTATAGGCAGTCACTATAACCATCCTGTATCAGATTGAAGTTTTACCAAGAGTATCGGCGTGATCGGGGGCGGATCTCGTTGGTGACCACTGCAAAAATAAGGCGCCGCCGCACAATGCGGTGGCTTGTCCTGCTGGTCACGTTCGCTCTATGCGCTGCCATCGCGGTTCTGGGTGAATGGATTGATCCATCTATTACTGGACGAGCTTTTATCGTTGCCGCAGTACTGGGAACGGCTTCATCGATTGCACTTCACATGATGTATGTGTTCGCGCGATGCCCTCGATGCGGTCGCCTTTTTAACGGAAGCTTGTTGCATCATTCGTCCAACAAATGCGACTATTGCGGGCTGTCGATTTT
>CAZNQN010000037.1:0-11024 GCA_964574925.1 uncultured Phycisphaeraceae bacterium
CGAGGAAGCGGGGCGGCCGGCGGGTGAAACCGACGCCTTCGGGCGTGCCGGTCGAGATCACGTCCCCCGGCAGGATCGTCTCGCCGTCGGCGGTGACGCGCACGGACCAGGGCGCTTCCGGATTGAGGCGGGCGCCGGCGGGCAAGGTGACGTCCAGCACGAGCGAGACGGGGTCCTCCGGTGACACGGATACGTCACCGACCTCGATCGGTCGATCGGCCGCCTCGCCCTCGACCCCGGAGGCGGGGGCTTCCAACCCGTCGAAGATCACTTCCGTCCACGCGCCCGAGGCGAGATCGATCCGCACGATACGATGGTTGTTGGTATCGGCCACGAACAGCATGTCGCCAGTGACGGAAAGCCCTCCCGGTTCGAAGAAGGCAACGGGTTCGTCCTCGGTGCCCGTGCCGATGCGGCCGGTGCCGAACAGCGTCTTTACGCTGCGGGCGGCGGGATCGACCTGCTTGATCTTGTGGTTGTAGGTGTCGGCGACGAGCAGCGAATGCTTCCACGGCGCCACGCCGAGCGGATGCTGAAGACGGGCGGACGGAAACTCACCGTCCACGTCACCAAAGGCGAACAGGCCTTCGCCAAGAATCGTGCGCACCTCCTCCAGGGCGAGATCGATTTCGCGGATGCCGCTCACCTCGCTGTCGGCGACGTAGAGTTTGCCGTTCAACATGCAGATCCCGGAAGGCTGGGCGAAGGCGGCCGACTGCACCGGACCGTCCACGATGTTCTCCCGTCCGCTGCCGGCCAGGGCACGCGCGAAGCCGACGGGAAGATCGATCCGCCAGATCTGATGGACCCCGGCCATGGCCACGTACAGCGTGGAACCTTCCAGGCACAGGTCCCAGGGCGAACAAAGCCCCTGCTGCGTGCCGCGTCCGCCGCCGGCGCGGTCCCGGCTTCGCTCACCGGTCCCCGCCACCGTCGTGACGTCGAACGTGGACAGGTCCACGGCGCGAATCAGGTGGTTTTCCGTGTCGGCGACGTACAGCGTCGATCGTCCCATCGCGATCCCCTGCGGGCGATAGAAGGTCGCCCGCTCCGCGGGGCCGTCGTCGCGCCCGATGCGACCCGTCCCCACGACGCGGATCACGCGGCACCGTCCCCGTGCGTCGGGCATCTCGGCGATCACGATGCGGTTGTGGTTGGAATCGGCGACGAACAGGCGGTTCGAGCCGGCGTCGGCGAGCACCTTGCCGGGGAAGCACAGGCCGGAGGCAGCAGGTACGCTGGCCTCCCGTCGAAGCGTCAAGGGTCCGTCGGCCAGCGTGCCCTGCGCCCGACCCTGCTCCAGCGCGCGGGCGACGGCTTCGTCGATGAGGGATCCCGTCCCGCTGCCGGACACTGTCATCGCCACCCGTCCGGTGGAGTCGATCACCACCAGTGTCGGCCAGGCGCGCACGCCGTAGCTGCGCCAGATCGTCATGTCGTCGTCGATGACGACGGGGTGACGGATTTCGTAACGAAGGACGGCCGCCCGGATCGTTTCCCGTGAGGCTTCGTTGGGGAACTTGGCGCTGTGCACGCCGATGAAGACGACGGGCTCGTGTTCGTACTTTTTCTCCAGGGCGGCAAGCTCCGGCAGCATGTGCATGCAGTCCGAGCAGCAGTAGGTCCAGAAGTCCAGGACCACCACCTGTCCGCGGAGCTCCTCGCGCAGGCGCAGGGGGCGGTCGGTATTGAGCCAGCCCAGACCGGCGTCGAAGTCCGGTGCCCGAATCGGTTCGCTCATCTGCTTGTGCTCGTCCTGTTGCGGAAACGGACGGGACGATGCGCGCGCCCGTGTCCCTGCAAGTTGTTCCCCTCGACGGTTTCGTTATATAGTCGATCCGCAGCGGTTCGCCAGTGTCGGCGCGGCGCGTCCGTGTGGGAAATCGTCGGAGCGTCGGTCGCGCCGAGCGACGGGAGAGGAGTCGAGACCATGAAGGTGGCGGTCACCGGGGCCACGGGGTTTCTCGGACGGTACATCGTCCGGCACCTGGCGAAGGGCGGACATCCCTGTCGGTGCTGGTATCGTGACGGGTCCGATCGGGGCGGATTCGAGGACCTCGCGGAACGGATCGAGTGGATTCCCGGCGATCTGACGAACGAGGAGAGCATGGCGTCGCTGGTGTCGGGGTGCGAGGCGGTCGTGCACGCCGCCTTGTACCGTCCCGGACCGACCTTCCGCGGGGGCGAGGGCGATCTGCCCACCTTCGTGGATCGAAACGTCGGGGGGACGATCCGTCTGATCGAGGCCGCCCGCCGCGCCGATGTGCCGCGCTTCGTCTTCATCTCCACCTGCGCGGTGCATGAGAAGATCCTCGACGATCGGAAGCTGGACGAGGCGCATCCGCTGTGGCCGACTTCGCATTACGGGGCGCACAAGGCCGCCATCGAAAAGTTCATCCACGCCTACGGGTTCGGGCGGGGCTACGACATTTGCGCACTTCGACCGACGGGCATCTACGGCCTCGCCCGCCCGATCGAGCGGAGCAAATGGTACGACCTGGTGCAGGCGGTCAAGCGGGGCGAGCCGGTCCGCAGCGCCCGCGGCGGCAAGGAGGTACACGCGGCGGACGTGGCCAGGGCGGTGGAGATCCTTTTGCACGCGGACGGCATCGCGGGGGAGGCGTACAACTGTTACGACCGCTACGTGGCCGAGGAGGAGGTCGCCCGCATCGCCCGCGACCTCTGCGGCAGCGCCAGCGAGATCGCCTCCTTGAACACGGGCCCCAAACACCAGATCGACACGAGCAAGCTGCGGGCGCTGGGGATGACCTTCGGCGGCACCGCGCTGCTCGAACGGACCATTCGGGAGATGCTCGAGCAGTGACCGTTCCCGAAGTAGCCCCGGAAGAGGCGAAGCGACTTCTGGACGCGGGCGAGGCGTCCTGCTATCTCGACGTGCGCACGGAGGCGGAGTTCGCCGCCGGTCACGTGCCGGGGGCGATCAACATCCCCGTCGCCCGCATCAACCCCGCCACCGGCCGGATGGAACCCGACCCCTCCTTCGCGCACAAGGTTCGGGCGAAACTTTCGAAAGGAGCGAAGATCATCGTGGGATGCAGGTCCGGTCCGCGATCGGAGGCGGCCTGTCACATCCTGCGCGAGCACGGCTACGAGCACGTCGTCAACCTTCGCGGCGGCTTCGAGGGCGTCCGCGATCCGCAGGGTCAGGTGCTGGTGGAGGGGTGGGCGACGCTTGGGTTGCCGGTGGAACGGGGACCGTCTTCCGGATAGGCGACGTTCGTCCGAGCGGTTTTCAACATTCCAATCGGCGCGGGGTCAGCCGCTGCTTGCCCGCCGCTTCCGCGGCGCTGCGGAGCAGGATCGACACCGTGACCGGTCCGACGCCGCCGGGAACGGGCGTGATCACGCTCGCCACCTGCCTGACCTCCTCGAACCGCACGTCTCCGACGATCTGCTGTGTGCCGTCGGAGCCGAGAACCCGGTTGATGCCCACGTCGATGACGACGGCGCCGGGTTTGACATGTTCGCCGCGGATCAAGTCGGGCTTGCCGACGGCCACGATGAGCAGGTCCGCCTCCCGCGTGTGCGCGTAGAGGTCGCGGGTGGCGATGTGGCAGCAGGTCACGGTGGCCATCTGCTGGAGCAGAAACAGCGAGACCGGCCGACCCGCGATCGCTCCCTGTCCCACCACGACGGCGTGCATCCCCCGCGGTTCGACGCCGGCCGCCTTGAGGATCTCCATCACCGCCAGCGCCGTGCACGGCGCGATGATCGGCTGGTCGTAGAAGAGCAATCCGATGTTGGCGGGGTTGACGCCCTCGACGTCCTTGTAGGGGTCGATGCAGTATTGCATGGCCGGGGTGTCGATCCCTTCCGGCAGGGGGAGATTGAGCAGGATGCCGGTCACGTCCGGATCGGCGTTGAGGCGGTGGATCGTGTCGCGGATCTGCCGTTCGGAGGCGTCCTCGCCCAGGGCGTGCAGGCGATAGTCGATGCCCACGTCCCCGCAACGGCGCTGCTGCGAACGGGCGTAGATCGACCCCGCCTCCGGATCGCCCACCATCACCGCGTCGAGGCGCACGGGGATGCCCTGCCGTTTCAGGTCGGCGACCTGCTCGGCCGTACGGGCCTTGATCGCCGCCGCCAGCGCCTTGCCGTCGATGATTCTCGCTTCGGGCATCCCGTCTTGCCTCGTCACCGCGTCAGGACGGTGGTCGGAGATGATCCGGTCCGCGAGGCGGAGCCTCCCGGCGTGGCATCTCCACCGGAAACGATCCAGACCAGTCCGCCGAGCACCGCAGCCGCCAGCATAGCGGATTGAACCCGGCGGACCAGCCGTTCGAAGCGAACCACCCGTCCCGGATCGCCCGCCAGCGCGTGCAGGAACCGAATCCGGCTGCCGATCGAGGAATGCCGCCAGCTCCGTTCTTCCTGGGGAATGCCGTTCAGGGCGGCCACCCGCTCGAGGGCGGAGGTGAAGATGGCCACGCCCGTCGCACACAGACCGCGCGACGCGGCGGGACCGTCCGCCTCGTCGGGATGAACACTGCACGGCAGGCGGCACGCCTCCGCGGGCGGAGCGGCACATCGGGCGCCGACGAGATCGGCCTGGCGCTCGAACCGCCGCGACAACCATCCGAACCCAAGCCCCCAGATGCACACCGTCGCGGCGATGCCGATCCCCTCCACCGTCTCGACGGATAGACGCGGGCCGGTTCCCGCCGTGGAGACCGACCACCACAGCA
Source organism: uncultured Phycisphaeraceae bacterium (assembly GCA_964574925.1). Taxonomy (GTDB): domain Bacteria; phylum Planctomycetota; class Phycisphaerae; order UBA1845; family UBA1845; genus CAZNQN01. The sequence continues at coordinate 4,707 of CAZNQN010000037.1, forward strand.
GCGCTTCCGTGATCCCCGTCACCACGAGCCAGCCCACGAAGGCGAACAGCAGGAAGAAGGGGATGTGATGGTGGCGGACGTGACCGGCTTCGTGTCCGAAGACAGCCTGGATCTGCTCCGGCGTCATAGTCTCCAGCAGCGCGTCGGAAAGGAGGACGTAACGCAGCGGCGCCCACACGCCCAGCACCGCCGCGTTGATCATCCATCCGCCGCTGTGCCAGACGAGGATGTCCCGGCAGCGGACCCCCGTCTGTTCGCAGACCCGTTCGAGGCGGTCGCGGACCGGACCGGGCGGCAGGGGGCTCGTCCGCCAGATCCGCACCAGCAGCGCCGGGGCGACGAGGAACACGAGGAGGGCGGACGTGCCCAGCATCAGCTCCGGCGCCCACGTCCAGCCCATCCACTGCTGAAGGCGGTCCTCGTACGCCCGGACCAGATGGGAGGCGAACAGAATCATCAGCAGGGGAACGGCCGCCACCAGCAGGTGATGGCGAAGGTGGAAATCGAGGTAGGCGGGCAGTGTGGAAGGTCCGATATCCGGTCCGTCGGCGGAGTCGTCATACGATCGGGTATGCCGTCGGACGGCCGTCTCCACGACGAAGTCCCCCGTCCACAGCAACAACAACCCCACGACGAAAGGGAGCAGGACGATCACGTCGCCGACGATCTGCACCGTCGGGTGGACGCGACCGAAGGCCATCCACTTTGGCCAGGGCGTCCCCAGCACCGCCCCGGCGAATCCCGCCAGCAACAGGCAACGCAGCACGAGCGTGTGGACCCGGTGACGGTGGTGGAGGCGGCCGACAAGGGCGGGACGGTCCGCGAGGCGTTTTCGTACCCGACGGGCCAGCAGCCACGATATCCCTCCCAGCAGCAACGGAACGCCCCAGACGATCCCCAACGTCGGCCAGACCGCATCACTTCCCAGGAAACGCCGGGCCGCCTCCCCCCGGTCTTCTTCCAGAAACAGCACCGCGACGGCGAGAATGACGGTCAGGTACACGGAGGTCTCCTCCCGGTGGGGCCCCGTCGGCGTCGCCCGCCTGTCCGGATTCCGTTCCATCCCTTACGATACGCATTGTCGGCGTGTCCGATGTTCATGGGGAGGAACCGCCGGTTTCTCGTCCCCGGCCTGCCGGTCCGTTCGCGGGACGGGTTGCCCGCTTGCGAGGACCGGCTTGTACCCGGAGCGTGGGTGAATGAAAAGCGCGAACGTGCGTCGAATCGGCCTGGCGGTTGCCCTGGGACTTCTGCCCGGCCCCGTCCGGGCGGGGGTGGAGCGAGCGCCCGCACCGCCCCCTTCCTCAGGGAACCCGCCGTCCCGGGCGGAGGTCGAGGCGGCGAAACAGCATCCGGAGGAGAGCGCCGCTGTCGTTTCCCCTCGTGTTCGGCAGTATCTCAAAGCCCTGACCAGGCTTCGGAAGCAACTGGATGAGCGGCTGGAACTCAGCCCTGAGCAGCGGGACGCGCTGGACCGCGTCTTCGCCTCCTATCGCAAGCGGCTGACGGACCCGCAATCCCCGATCGTGGATTCGATCCGCGGCATGGAGGAACTGCGTCGTGTGCGAGGGGAAATCGACGAGGCCAGGACCCAAAACGACCGGACCCGTCTGGCCCGTTTGCAGGCGCGGTTCCGTGCCCTGATGGAGGCCCGCCGGGAAGGGGCGGCCGCGTTCGATCGGTTCGTCCGCCAAGTCTCCGACATCCTCACCGACGTGCAACGACCGGTGCTCAAGGAATTGGTTCGCGAGCTCGAGGCCGGCGGCGCGGGAAGACCGCTGCATCCGAAACTGCGCGTGTTGCAACGGGCGGCTCTGCACCCGATGCTCCATCTGACGTCGGCCCGCAAGCGGCGGATCGCGCAGATCCTGGCGGACGGCTCGCGTGAACTGGAAGCAGCCGGCAACGATCCCGCCGCACTCGATCGCGCCTATGAACACGTCAAGACCATGTTGATGCAGGCCTATTCCTCGAAGGAACGCAAACAGGTGCAGTTCTACCTCGACCTGTACACGCAGGCTCCGAAGATCCGGAAACGGCTGCGGTCGAAACGGATGCAGGAACGGAAAAAACAGAAGCGGATCCCGGCGGAAACCGGCAAGAAGAAGGAAACGCCCGCGGAACCGAAATCGGAACCGAAACCTCCGTAGCGGAGCAAGGGTCTTCCTCCGTGGAACAGGCGGCATTGTCGAACGACATGGATCTGGAACGTATCGAGCGAGCGGTTCGAGACATCCTTTCGGCCATCGGCGAGGATCCGGCGCGCGAGGGCCTTCGAGACACGCCGCGTCGCGTCGCCCGCATGTATCAGGAGATGTTCGCCGGATTGCGGACCGACCCGTCGGGTTTTCTTCAGGCGACGTTCTCGGAGCAATACGACGAGCTCGTCGTCCTGCGCGACATCGCCTTCCACTCCATGTGCGAGCATCACCTGATGCCGTTCGAGGGCAAGGCACACGTCGCCTACCTGCCCGACGGGCGGGTGGTGGGGATCTCCAAGCTGGCGCGGGTGGTGGACGCCTTCGCCCACCGGCCTCAGGTCCAGGAGCGGCTCACCTCCCAGATCGCCGACCTGCTGATGGAGAAGCTGGACGCCAAGGGCGTCGCCATCGTGATCGAAGCCACCCACACCTGCATGACCTGCCGCGGGATCCACAAGGCAGGCAGCGTGATGGTGACCTCGGCCGTCCGCGGACGATGCAAGAGCGACGCCCGCACCCGCAGCGAGGTAATGTCCCTGCTCCACGGCCGGGGGTGACGAAACTTCCCATCTTCCGCGTCGACGGCAGGACAGCGAAGGTATGCGGAGGTGATCGTCCTGGAGGGAGACTTTCCTCGTTGTCGTTCCGGAGTGGAGCACCTCTTTTCTTCTGTTTTCCGCAGGCTTGGAGCCCGTGCGATGGTCCTTACTGCCTCCGCATCCGGTGGGAAACGGGCGGGTATCATGTTTTTGGAGGCAACGTGGTGATCCGGAGTGTAACCAAGGGGTTGAATCATGACACGATTCCAAGGTCTGTGTGTTGTGTCGGCGATGATGGTGGTAGGGACCGTCTATGCGGGCGAACGGGATTCCTCACATGCGGGCGCATCGGTGGAGATCGTGCTGGATGCCCTTCGTCACCCCGCGCCCCCGGTGGCGATCCATCGGGTTCTTTTCGCACAAGGTCCGGTGACCATCCGTTCGATCCAACCGGACCCTTTCGCAAAAGACGGGAAGGCGGAGCGCGTGCGCCTGTTGAGCGTAGGCCCGTCGGTCATCCTTGACGGACACGCGCGAGCGATCGTGCTCGAATCCGATGAACCCCTCAAACCCGGTCGCGCCGTCATGACCGGTGTATTCGAAAACAAAGGCGACGACACGATCCGTATCCGGACGGACAGGAAAATGGTCACGCTCAATCCCGGCAAGCGGCTGTACATCGGGACGCCCGGACGACTTCTTCGGAACCCCTGTGGAGGAGAGAAGTCCATCCCCGGTTCCGGGAGACACTGTGTCGTATGCCGGTGTGAATGTGAACAGAGGGATCAGATCATGTGCGTGCCAACGGTCGATGCGGATCCGGGGACGGATTGCAATCTTACCAATGGGATTGCCTGTCTGTGTGAAAACGGGGACGAGGGTGTGACCTCTTCCTGTGAGAAAATCTACGTTCCCTGCGAACCGCCGGTCGTCTTGCACGAATAACACTTCGTTTCGACGCCGTGGTGCGAGCGAGGCGCGCACCTTTCTCAGTTGCCGAAACGGCGTTGAAAGATCGAAACGTCGGTTAGATCCACGCGGAAGTCGTGGTCGAGGTCGAACAACCGGCATTCTGCTTGTGCGGGGACGGTGGCGGTGGAAAGACAGCGGACGAAGGCGGCCGCGTCCGCATCACCGATCACCCCGTCTCCGTCGATGTCTCCGGACACCGCGGCGCAGAAGCGATCGGCGATCCGCACGTCATCGACGGCCGCTTCCGTCAGGGAATCGTTGGGCAGATCGGCGGCGGTGAAGCGAAGTCGGATCGAGGCGGGGATGCCCGGCCTCACGTCGCTTGCGAGAAACTCGTGAAACGCCCATGCTCCCGTGGTGTGAACCGTCTCTGCGGGCACCCACGTCAGACCGCCGTCGCCGGAGAGCTCCACCTGCAAGACGTCCTCGTTCCCCTGTCCGTTCCAGACGAACCAGCGGGCGTAGCGGATGCGGGCGTCGAAGCCGCGCAGCGCGACGACGGGGGAGGACAATCGCAGCGGTCCGCCGTCCACGTCGTTGGTGCCGTCCGAGCCGCCGAAGTGCTGACCGGTGACGTAACAGAACCGCCCGGCCCCAGGCGTGCGGTCATATTCCGGCTGGGCGGATGTCCCTACCGGATCCACACGGTCCCATCGGCCTGAGCCGTTGTCGCCGCCTTCGACCGTCCAGCCGCGGTCGATCTCGAAATCATCCGCAAACGCGACGGACTCATACACCGCGGTCGAGGTATGGACGCTTTGCGGAGCCTCCGGCGGGTCCGTCCAAATACTCCCTCCCGTCGTTCGCGCCACCAGGTAGAAAGAGAGCGTGGCGTTGCAGCGAAGCGGCGGGAAACGAATCGTCCAGATCCCGTTCCTCCCGGCTTGCAGAGGACGGGTCGACCAGGCGGACGCCTCCGTTCGATAGACCATCTCGACGGTATCAAGGGGAACCGTCGTGGCGATGCGGATCGGAAGCGCGCTTTCCACCTCCGGCGGGATGGTCTCCGGCACGGGATAGAGCGGTTCGAAACGCACCGGCGGGGGCGGTACGGCCAGCAGGGCTTGATGCGCGTTGATGCGGCCGAAACCGAAGGAGTCGTCCCGTCCCGGAGGGCCAAGATCGTCGGCGCTTTGCTGCATCCTCGTGCGGATGTCGGCCGCGGAAAGCTGCGGATCGTAGGATTGCAGCAGGGCAGCCACGCCCGCGACGAACGCAGCGGCGGAGAGTGTGTCCCGGCCGGGCGTCTGAAACCCGTACCCGCCGCCCGTCCACGTGGACCAGACGTCGCGCCCGGGAGCGGCGAGTTCCACCTCCGGACCGCGATTGGAAATCGCTGACCGCTGATCGAGGGCGTCGGTCGCGGCGACGGCGATGCATTCGGGATAGGCGGCCGGGTAGGTCACGCCGACGTCGCCGCTGTTACCCGCGGGCGCGATGAGCAACACATCGTGAGCAGCCGCGTATTGCACGGCCGATGCGAGCGCCGGATCGGGATGCGAAAACGACATCGCCGTAAGAACGATGTCGGCGCCCGCGTCGACGGCCCAGATGATTCCCTCGGCCGCCTCCGCCGGCGTTCCGTCACATCCGTCGACCACCCGCACGGGCAGCAGGAACGCCCGGTCGTTGAGCCCGGCGATGCCGAGGCCGTTGTTGCGACGGGCGGCGACGATCCCCGCCAGGTGCGTATCCTGCGAACAAACGTCGCGCGTGTCGAATGGATCACCGACGAACCCTCGGCCGGGCAGCAGACGATCCGCGAACTCCGGATGGGGATCGATGCCGTGCCCGACGATCGCCACGGTCACGTTCCGGGCACCGCCGAAAACCGCCCATGCCTGGGGCGCGTCCACATCGGCGTCCGCCACACCGGGCGATCCGCCGTTGACGATCTGCCCGGCGTTGTGCAACCCCCATTGTTTCGGAAAGTCGGGATCGTTCGGCAGGGGCACGGCGCCGCCGGCCCCGATGGCCAGCCATCCGCAAAGCGTCAATCCCGTCCGCCAGGCGCCGCGCCGTCGCATGGAGAACGTCCGTCCGAAATCAGACCCGCAAGGATTCGTCTCGACGACCGGCAGGATAACGTGGGAAGCCGCGGGGTGCCAGCGCATGTGCGGAAGCGGCCTGCGATGCGAAGAAAGATCAGACTTCGTCCCGCGGCTGGTGGCGGACGATCTCGCCGGTGGTGACGAACAGCACGTCCTCGGCGATGTTGGTGGCGTGGTCGGCGATGCGTTCAAGGTTCTTGGCCACGGAGAGCACGTCCAGCACGGCGGGCATGTTGGTGGGAGCGCGGGCGGCTTCGGCGACGATCCCGCTGATCACCTCGCCGTAGAGAGCGTCGACGGCTTCCTCCTCCGAAAAGACCGAGCGGGCGATCTCGGTCTCCTGCGTGCCGTACGCCTGCACCGCCTGCCGCAGCATCCGCCGCACGATGGGATCCATCTCCCGCACGCGCGAGAGGTGAACCTTCACGGCCGTGTGGTCCAGGTGGCGGGCCCGTTCGGCGATGTTGACGGCACAATCGGCGATCCGCTCCAGGTCGTTGTTGACCTTCAGGATCGTACAGAGCAGGCGCAGGTCGGAGCCGACCGGTTGATACA
>CAZNQN010000038.1:0-10984 GCA_964574925.1 uncultured Phycisphaeraceae bacterium
ATATCCTTGCGCAACTGAACGAGCTGAGCGGCGAGGCGTCGTTTTTTCACCTCGGCGCCGGCGGCGTGGGCGGCCTTGCCCTCGGCGCGAAGCTCGGCCTCTTTTTTCTCCAGCCGCGCGATGTCCTCGTAGAGACGGTCGCGGCGCTGGGCGAGGGCGGCACGGCGCTCGGCCAGCAGGTTGATCTTGGCGGCTTCGTCCCCCTCGCGGGAGAACAGTTGTTTGATGCGATCGACGACGTTCATCCCTTTGCGCTCCCGGTGCGGCTGCGGGGCCCCGCGATAGAGCAGCAGTTCCCCGTCCTGTTTGGTCAGTCGAAGTTCCGGATTCTCGGCGGCGGTGCGTTCGAAGGCCTCCTTCACGACGGCCGCAGGCAGTCCGGTGGATCGCTGCAAGACGGATGCTGAGATTCCACCGGTCGAAAGTTCCGCCCCCATCTGTTCGATTCGTCGGCGAACGCGGGCGATTTTCTCCGCCCGGTCTTCGGGATCGAAGAGAGCGAGAACCTGGGGATCGGCGTCGCTACCGCCGCCGGGGGCGAAGACCCGCCATCCGTCAGCGTCGTCCGGTTCGATCAGCACGACGGTGAGATTCTTGCGGTCGAATCTGGCGTTGCGGGCCGATTCCGTAAAACCGGTCGGGCTGCAAATGCCGACCAGATGCGGCACCTTGGGTTCCTTGACGATCCGTTCCAGGTGGGCGGTCAGTTCGGGCAGGTCGATGGGCGGTCCCGGTTCCTCTTCGGTGTGGGCGTAATGGTCCATGGGGGAGAGGACGGAGGCGACGGCGACGCCGGTGGGGCGGCGTCCCCACAGGAAGCGTTTCTCATAGCCGCGGAGCACGAGCCGCCGGTTGGCGGGCAGGGATCGGAGCTTGTCCCGATCGAAGATGCGGCGGGCGGCGAGCATCGCGCGGAGGGCGTCGGTCTCGTCGTGGCGAAAGGTTTCCCAGATGGTGCCGCGGAGGGTCGATCCCCTGGCCGCCTCCAGCCGGACCTCGACGCCGGCGAGAAAGGCCGCTTCCCGTTCTCGTGCCGCTTTTGCATCCGTCATGGCGCTTCCATCATACCGGAGAGAGAGGTTCGTCGAACGCGGGGCGGAGGGGCGTTCCGCAGCGGGGGCAGAAGGCGGCCTCCGGTCGGGATTCCGCCCATCGGCACTCGCGGTTGGGACAGACGCGGCGGACGGGGGGCGGCGTTTCGGCGAGCGGGGGACGACCGCCGAACAGTCGCCCGATCGCCCGTCCCACGCCGAGCAGCAGTTGAACGGCCAGGTACACCAGCCCGAACAGGAACGCGACGCACCCGAAGACCAGCAACAGGCCTACGATGAGCACATCGCCGTGCATCGGTCGCTCCTTGCATCAGGCTCGCAACACCCGCAGATCGTTTCCGCAGAAGATGCAATACCGGTCCTTGACGTGCACGTACGCATGGCAACGGTTGCACCGGGGTACGGAGGCCACCAACTGATGCCCGCAGTGGATGCAGAACTGGTCATCGCGGTGGACCTCGCGGCGACAGGCGGGGCAGACGGAGCCGGCGCCGACGAGGATCGGTTCGGCCACGGGAACCGACGGCTCCTGCGCCAATGCGTCGAGGACGGCGCGGGCGGAGGGGAAGCGATTCTCCAAACGGGCGTAGCAGCGCTGAAAGACGTCGTCGAGGAATCCGGGGATGCCGCCGCGCACCTCGCTGGGCAGTTCGCTGCCCTGGGGACGTTCGCCGGTGAGCATCTCGAACAGGAGAATGCCGCAGGCGTACAGGTCGCTGCGGGCGTCCACGGGTCCGCCGCTTTGCTGTTCCGGAGACATATACGCGATCGTGCCGGCGATGCGGCGTCCGGTTTCGTTTTCCAAACTGCCGCTTTGCAGGATGGACTGGGTAGTGTCGCCGCCGACCTGGCCCAGACCGAAGTCGGTGACCTTCACGCACCGCTCAGTCCACTCGTGCAGGTCCTTCGGCGGTCGATGGAGGAGTACGTTGGCGGGTTTGAGATCACGGTGGATCAATCCCGCGTCGTGGGCGACGCAGAGGGCGTTGAGGATGCCGCGCAGGACGGCCACCACCGCGTCCACCGGCATGGTGCCCTTGTTGCGGTCGATGATCTCGCGCAAGGACGGACCGTCGACGTATTCCATCACCAGATACGGCGGGTCGGCATACGGGTCGAGGTCGATCGCGCGGACGATGTTGGGATGTCGCAGGCCGTGGACGGCGACGCCTTCGCGCTGAAGGTTGCGGACGTAGGTGGGATGCGTCGGAATCTTGATGGCGACCACTTCGCCGAAGACGTGGTGTTTGGCGCGCCAGACCTCGCCGAAGCTGCCCGCGCCGACGCGCTCCTCCAGAATGTAGTTGCTGATGCGGTCGCCTTGTTGCAGGGTGGACATGGTCCGCTATCCGCCGACGGGATTCAGATCGATTCCAGGCGCTCGGCCTGGTATTCGCAAACCTTGAAATTATAAACCCCAGCCGAGAGAAAACCAAGGATCAGCACGCCCCATTGCAGCGTGTCAAGTCCCCGGATCCCTCCGATCAACAGGAACGCGACGACGGCGTCGGCCAGGGTGTATCCGAGCAGCATGAGGGCGGCGGCCGTGTTCGATTCCTTCGCCACCACCCACGAGGTGACGAAAAACGTCGCCCAGGGCAGCACGAGCACGATCCCGATCCAGACGAGGGCGTATTTGAGCGTGGTCCAGATCGTGGCCAGCGCTTCCGGATGTCGCCAGAAGTAGATGACGGCGCCGGCCCCGGAGACGACGAGGATCGCGGTGACGACCTTGCCGCCGATGTACTGTCCGATCGTGGTGAACATGTCCTTCACCCCGTAGCGATTCCCTTCCGCTCACCGGTGAGGCCGCACCGGCCGGCGGAGGGGAATCTCTTCCCCGTCAGTTTAGCACCGCGCACCGCTCCCGGCGATGCGGCCGCGTCCGTTTGTGTATTCGAGGACGGGGGGCGTTTATCCCGCCGCCAGGGGAGACGCCGGACGACCCCCGCCGTGCCGCGCCCGCCGCGCTACGGTTTCCCCTGGCTCGTCCATCTACGATTTCTTTTTCCTTTCCCCCCCCTCCTCGGGAACGGCTCTCTATTGGGAGACTTCGTTTTTTCGGGGGACGAAGCCTTGGGAAGGGTTGCGGGATGAAGGTTCGACGCAAGGACAAAAGAGAGGGCAGGGTCGTGCGCTCGTTTCAGCGCGGCGGGGACGTTACAGAGCGGAGGGCTTGGAGGCGGTGTCGGCGGCGACGATGCGGTCCTTGCCCGCTGCTTTGGCGGCGTACATGGCCTGGTCGGCCGTGCGAACGAGGGACTCGGCATCCTCGAAATCGGCGGCGGCCATGCTGGCGATGCCGAGACTCATCGTGACCGTCACCTCGGGGACGAGCTTGGCGACGCGCTCGGCGAAACGGGCCTTGATCCGCCGGGCGAGGTTCATGGCTTCCTCGGCGTTTGTTTGCGGCAACAGGATGACGAACTCGTCCCCGCCGAATCGGGCGGCGATGTCCGAACCGCGCAGCTCCTCGGTGATGGTATCGGCGGTGATCTGGATCAGGTCGTCGCCGATGTGGTGGCCGAACGCATCATTGACCTGCTTGAACCCGTCCAGGTCGAGCATGATGCAGGAAAGGTCCGTTTCGTAGCGGACGGCTTCGGAAAAGCGGCGCTCCAGCATTTCGTTGAAGTAGCGGCGATTGAACAACCCGGTGAGCGGATCGCGCGAGGCCAGGTCACGGAGCTGCTGGGTCCGCAACGCGACGCGTTTTTCCAGTTCCTCGTTGAGTTTCATGATGCGCACATGCGTCTGCTCGTGCTGGTCGGCCATGCGGTTGAATGCCTGGGCGACGCGTCCGATCTCGTCGCGGCGGGTGATGGCGCTGCGGACTTCGAGCTGTCCGCGGGAAAAACGGATCATCGCCTGGGCGAGTTCGTCGAGCGGGGCCACGATGCGGCGGACGAGGAAGAACACGAGGGGGGCGACGGCGGCGGTGGCCAGCAGGCCGATCCCCAACATCAGGTCGATGCGACTGGCCACCACGCGGTGCCATCCGCTGGCGGGCAGCCCGATCCGCAGATAGCCGACCAGATCGGTGCGCGACCGGCCTTGCGCCCCCGACGACGCGGCGGGGACGTGGTGGACGATCGGTACCACCACATCAAGGAAGCTCAAGGTCCCGTCGGGACTGCGCCGGACCACAGGGAGACCGGCGGGCGGACGGGGGTCCTTGATCCGCAAGCGAACGAGAAGATCATCGTCGCCCCGGTGGACGGATTCGACTTCGCGTCCCTGCGCGTCTTCCACGAAGGCGTACAGGAGTTGCGTCCCGGTCAGGGTGTTCTTCAGCAAGGGACGCAGCAGGGCGGGGTTGCTTTCCAGAACGGCGCCCGTCGCCTGGGCAAGCGTGCGCGCCAGTTGCACGACGTTCTGCCGGTGATCCCGGATCGCAGCGTCGGCGGCGACGCGGATCAGGTAGCCCGCACACGTTCCGGTAATGGCGAAGATCGCCACCACCATCAAGGCGGTGATCTTGCACTGGAGGCTGCCGGCCGCCTCCTGGAAGACGCGGAACCCTTTCTTGATCATCAGCCAAGCGCTTTGCAACCGGGCAGACTCCGTCCGTTCCCGGTGCGTCCCGCGCGTCGCGGAGCCCATGCCGCCTCCCCCTCGGCGGATTCGCACCGGTGCGGGTCTATCGACGAACGAGGAAACGGACTGGACCCGCGCCGCCGGGGGAAAGGGGAACCCGGCCGGTCTCTGCGCAGAGGACGTATTATTATCGGAGCGCGGATGCCCTTTCATCGGGGTAGAAAGCGGCCTCGGGCACGGGACGGGGCACGAAATCGAAACGGACGCATGCCGGACCGCCGTCCCGCAGCGGCAGGTCAGGTCAGCGGCGGCGACGTTTGCGGCGATCCTTGCGGGAGAGGATCCGGCGGGTGGCTTTGGTGGAGCCTTTCATCTTGGGGACGGCGCCGCCCGCCATCATGCGGGAAAACTGGGTGCCGAGCCGGATGCGATCCATGAACGAGCGCCCGCTCATGGCTTTCATCATGTTCCGCATCGGCTCGAACATCTTGACGAGCTGGCTGACGTCGGCGGGATCGACCCCGGCGCCGCGGGCGATGCGGCGACGCCGCGAGGCGTCGATGATCTTGGGATTGGCCCGCTCCTTGGGGGTCATGGAGAGGATGGCCGCCTCCATGCGGAGGATCTCCCGTTCATCGACGTCCATGTCCCCCGCCATGTCCGCCATGCCGGGAATCTTCTTGACGATATCCTTGAGGGGCCCCATCTGCCGCATCTTGCGGAGCTGAAGCACGAAGTCGTCGAGGGTGAACGCCCCGGCGCGCATCTTGGCTTCGAGCTTGGCCGCCTCCTCCGCGTCGTATTGCCGCTGGGCCTGCTCCACGAGGGAAAGGATATCGCCCATGCCGAGGATGCGTCCGGCGATGCGGTCGGGGTGGAACTCCTCGATGGCGTCCATCCGCTCGCCGACGCCGATGAACTTGATGGGCTTGCCGGTGACGTACTTGACGGACAGCGCGGCGCCGCCGCGGGTGTCGCTGTCGAACTTGGTCAGGATGATGCCGTCGAGTTCGAGCCGCTCGTTGAAGATCTTGGCGGTGTTGACGGCGTCCTGTCCCGTCATGGCGTCCAGGACGAGGTAGATCTGCTGCGGGTTGGTGGCGGTGGCGACTTGTTCCAGCTCGGTCATCAACTCGTCGTCGATGGCGAGCCGCCCGGCCGTGTCCAGGATCACCACGTCCCGGTCGCTTTTTTTCGCCTGGATGATGCCGTTGCGACAGACCTTGACGGCGTTTTGATGGCCGCGCTCCGTGTAGACGGGAACGCCGACCTGCTTGCCGACGACTTCGAGCTGGTCGATGGCGGCGGGTCGCTTCAGGTCGGCGGCCACCAGCAACGGCCGTTTGGCCCGCCCCAAAAGCAACTTCGCCATCTTGCCGCAGGTGGTGGTCTTGCCGGATCCCTGAAGCCCCGCCATCAGCAGCACCGTGGGACCGGGTGAGATGAAGGGGATCTTCGGATCGACCGGCCCCATCAGGCGGACCAGCTCGTCGTAGACGATCTTGACCATCACGTCGGCGGGTTTGAGCGTCTTGATAACCTCGGCGCCGATGGCCTGCTGATGGACGTCCTCGCAGAACTTGCGGGCGACCTCGAGGTGGACGTCCGCCTCCAGCAGCGCGGTGCGGATCTCCGCCATCACCTCGCGGACGTTGTCCTCGGTGATGCGTCCCCGCCCGCGAAGCCCGCGGAACAGCGTTCCCAGTCGGTCGGAAAGGGTGTCGAACATCGTCGTTGGGTTGTAGGCCGCGGCCGGGGGCGGGTCAAGGGGAAGACGGGGCGGATCGAATCCGGACGGATCGACAGCGTATCGCGTATCTAGCGCCGTCGGTATCCGGCGCGTGGCTCGCCCAAGTCGATCAGGTGTCCCGGTCGTGGGTGTCGATGTCCAGCGGCGCGTGCATGTGCTCGGTGGTGGAGGGCTGGCGCAGGACGCGGTAGAAGCAGAAGGTCACCAGCGCCAGCACGATGCCGATCGACGTCAGCATGAAGATCCATCCGCCGGTGGTCATGGCGTCACCTCCGCTCCGGGCATCGCCGAGACGCGGGCGGTGCGATTCCAGCGTCTCGAGGCGATGTGAATGAGCAACAGGAAAAAGACCGCCACCGTTCCGATCAGGACGATCGACAGCAGCGGGACGGTCCCTTCCTTGGAGCCCAACTGATTGATGCGGTCGGGAAGGTTGTCCCGGCACCAGAAAACGAACACGATCAACAAGTACAGGGGAGAAACATACTTGATGACGAACTTCCAGATGCGGGGAATGCGCAGAGCGGCCCCTCGGTGCGCCTCTTCATACGCCTTCTCCACCCCGAAAAACCACGCGAACAGGATCACTTCGATGGTGGCGAGGACGTAGATCAGCGCCGTGCCCACCCAGAAGTCCATCGTATCGAGAGCGGTCAATCCCTTGCTGAAATAGACGATGAAGCACGATCCCATGGCCGTGATCATTCCCAGCAATGTCACCGACGCCCGCCGGCCCAGGTTGAGCCCCTCTTCCAGGAAGGCAATCGCCGGCTGGAGCATGGACAGCGAGCTGGTGATGGCCGCCAGAAACAGCATGAAAAACCATAGAAAGCCCACGATCCTCCCCATGGGCATGTATTTGAAGACGACCGGCAGCGTATTGAATCCGAGTCCGAACGTCCCACCGACGGCACCGGCGGCGCCGAGAAAGATGAACGCGGCCGGGATCGTGATCAGTCCGCCCAGGCAGACTTCGAAGAACTCGTTGGTGGACGCCGCCGTCAGGCCGGACAGCACCACGTCGTCGTCCTTTTTCAGGTAACTGGCGTAGTTGACGATGATGCCGAATCCCACGGAGAGGCTGAAAAAAATCTGCCCCGCCGCCGCCAGCCACGTCTCCGCGTCCGTCAGCGCCGTGTACCACGGACCGCCGTCCTTGCCCTGCGGGTTCCACATGAAGCCCAGCCCGTTGACGACGTTGAGCTGCGGCTTGCTCGGGTCCGGCGTGTCCAGAGTGAGCACGCGGATCAGGACGAGGACGGCACACAGGGCCATGATGGGCATCGCCCGGATGCAAAACGCCTCGATCCCCTTGGACACGCCGCGATAGATCAGCGCGAAGTTCAGAGCGAACGTGATGAGCGCAAAGACGAGAAGCGGCTGAAGGCCGCCCTGGAACAACGCACCGTCCTCGGTGCCTCCGGTAAACTGTTCGAAGAATTCCTTGCTCTTCGCAGCGTACTGGGCGGCTTCGTTTCCGAGATCGATGGAGCCGTAAAGGAACGACCACGCATAGCCCAGACACCACGCCTCGATCAGGACGTAATACATGTAGACGGCCACCGGGATCAGCAAACCCAGCACGCCGAAATACCGCCAGACGCTGTTGCGCCCGAGCACGCCGAAGATGGCGGGACACGAGTTGAACCCCTTCCGCCCGCCGTAGCGTCCCATGATCCACTCCGCCCAGCAGATGGGAATGCCCAGCAGGAGCATGGCGCAGAAGTAGGGGATCATGAACGCGCCGCCGCCGTGCTGGGCCGCCTGACCCGGAAAGCGAAGGAAGTTCCCCAGTCCGACGGCGGAACCGGCGACCGCCAGGATCACGCCGATCCGCGTTCCCCACTCTTCTTTGGGTTTCGGCATGCGCTTGCATACTCCTTCGGGATGGATCCTGACCCGCTCGACCGCGCCCCCCGACTTCCCGTTGCGGGGGCGAGCGTGGACCGTCCCACACGGAAGCGGAACACGGCGAGGCTCGCGCCGGCGAGGCGTTCGAGCTTCTTTCATGTCCCCTTCCCGACCGCGTCGGGATCATTGTACGAGCGGGATGCCGCGCCGCAACCGCTCGCTTGAAGCCGACCGACTCGGCGATTACCTTTCTCTTCGGGCGCGGGCGGCGAGCGGTTCCCTCCCGGACGGTCGATCGACCGGATTCCCCCGGCGGACGTACGTGTGCGCCGTCGGCGCAGACGTGCAGTCTACGGAGTCAGCAAGATGGCACTCCAGGATTTCGCGGCCGGTCTGGTCGATCGGGTCTGGTCCATCCCCCTGTTTTTCATGCTGCTGGGATGCGGGCTGATCTTCTCGATCGCCACCAAGTTCGCCCAGTGGCGGATTCTCACCCACGGGTACGCGTGTATCCGCGGGCGATATGACTGCCCAGAGGACACCGGGCACATCAATCATTTCCAGGCGCTGTGCGCGGCGCTGTCCGCTACCATCGGACTGGGCAACATCGCCGGCGTGGCGGTGGCCGTCACCCTCGGCGGCCCGGGAGCCATCTTCTGGATGTGGGTCGTCGGGCTGTTCGGCATGGCGCTGAAGTTCATGGAGTGCACGCTGGCCGTGATGTACCGCGACGTGCGCGACGTGCCCGATCCGAGCGCGCCAGCCTTGGTGGAGCAGGACGCCGAGGAGCGCACGCTGGAATACCCCGGCGAACCGCCTCCCCCGCCCGGCGCAACGCCCCGCGCCCGGGGCGAGGTGCGCGGCGGTCCGATGTGGTACATCCAGAAGGCGCTGGTGGAACCGCTGCGCGAGCGGGGCCACGGAGCGTGGATCCTCTTCAAGCTGCTGGCCGTCCTGTTCGCCGTCTCCACCGTGCTCAACGCCTTCGGCGGCGGCAACATGTTCCAAGGCTGGAACGTGGCCGACATGCTGCACAAGCATTTCGCCGTGCCGACGATGCTCTCCGCCGTGATCGTCAGCAGTCTCGTGGCCATGGTCATCATCGGCGGCATCCGCCGCATCGGGCAGGTGGCATCGAAGCTGGTGCCGTTCATGTGTGTCGTGTATGTGCTGGGAGCGTTGAGCGTGGTGATCGCGCACGCCTCGGAGGTTCCCCGTTGCCTGGCGTTGATTGTTCGATCGGCCTTTACGCCGGCGGCAGAGGGCGGCGCCTTCGCCGGCGCCTCCGTCTGGATCGCGTTTACCTGGGGGCTGAAACGGGCGTGCTTTTCCAACGAAGCCGGCGAGGGATCGGCGGCGATGGCCCATGCCGCCGCCAAGACCGACGAACCCGTCCGGGAGGGCGTCGTCGCGGGAATCGGCCCCTTCGTCGATACGCTCATCATCTGCACCATGACCGCCCTGGTCATTCTGCTCAGCGGCGTGTGGCAGCGACCGCCGGTGGGGACGATCGCCTCTCTCTCCGAGCGCGAGGCGGTGGTGCGGATCCATCAGACCCCGCCGAAAAAGATGGTCGATCTGTACCTGTCGCGCATCGAGGAAGGCACGGGGAAGGAGCTTGCGGTGCACGTTCTGCGGGATGCCGGGCGAGGTGTGCAGACGGTGGAGGCTCCCATCGCCGAGGTCCGCCGCACCGACGCGAAGGGATGGGCGGCGCTGAAGGAAATCCGCCTCGACCTGTCCGGGCTGCCGCCGGAAGCCCGCGCCCTGCTCGCCGTGGGACAACCCGTTCACCTGGACATCGCCGGCGCCGAACTGACCGGGTTCGCCTTCGATACGATCTTTCTGGGGTTCGGGAAGTACATGGTGACGCTCGGCGTGTGCCTGTTCGGATTCAGCACCATGTTGAGCTGGAGCTACTACGGCGAGAAGGGGGCGGAGTACCTGTTCGGTCCGGGGGCCATCCTCCCGTACAAGTTCCTGTTCGTGATCTTCGTCTTCCTGGGCATGGTGCTGCCCAAGTTCCAGACCGTCTACGATTTCTCCGACGCCACGACCGGCCTGATGGTCCTCTGGAATCTCCCGGCGGTGCTGATCCTCTCTCCGCGGGTGATCCGCGCCGCCCGCGATTATTTCCATCGCCTCGACAGCGGCGCCATGAAACCGATCCGGTAAGCGACGGCATCGAAATCGAATGCGACTTGGCCGCGGTTCGATCCTTTTTCGTTTTCTTGTTCTAAGCCGCGGGCTTCAGCCCGCGCGAAATCCCATGACTCCGTTCGCCTCCGGCGGGAAAAAACCGGATCACGATTTCGAGAAACGGGCAAAGACGCGAAAGGCCCCCGCCTTGACGTGACGGGCAAAGCGGGTACTCCGTGAACGGATGAACGTCTACCGCTGCCAGCCCGTCGCCGTCCCGCTCGACGCGGTCGTCTCCGTGCCCGGCTCGAAGAGCATCACCAACCGGGCGTTGATCCTGGCCGCCCTCGCCGACGGCACGAGCGTCCTTCGCGGCATCCTTCTCGCCGAAGACACCCGCCTGATGATCGACGCCCTCCGCACCCTCGGCGTCTCGATCACGGTGGACGAATCGTCCCTCACGGCGGAAGTGACCGGATGCGGCGGCTGGGTTCCCGCTTCCGAGGGACGCATCCACTGCGGCAACGCGGGCACCGTGATGCGCTTCTGCACGGCCCTCTGTGCCCTCGCCCGCGGGCGGTTCGAGCTGGACGGGTCTCTCCGGATGCGGGAACGTCCCATCGGTCCCCTCGTCGAGCTGCTGCGGATGCAGGGA
>CAZNQN010000039.1:0-1269 GCA_964574925.1 uncultured Phycisphaeraceae bacterium
CCAGCCGGAGACCATCACGCCGTCCACCGGATGCGGCGGGAACGTGCCCGGCACGGGTCGGGCGGACGAGGTGAGCGAAACGGCGGCGATCATCCTCGCGGCGGGCAAAAGCACCCGCATGAAGAGCGACCGGCCCAAGGTGCTGCACGAGGTGTGCGGTCGCCCGATGCTGGCGTTTCCCCTGGCGGCGTGTCGCCTGGCGGGGGCCGAGCCGATCCTGATCGTCGTCGGTCACGGCGGGGAGGCGGTGCGGCAGGCCTTCGACGGGGAAGGCGACGTGGAGTGGGTGACCCAGCCGGAACAGAAAGGCACGGGCCACGCGGTGGCCTGTTGTCGCAGCGCCCTGGAATCGTTCGACGGGAACGTGCTGGTGCTGGCGGGGGATATGCCGCTGGTGCGGCGGGAGCCGCTGGTTCGACTGGTGGAAGTCCGCGACCAACGGCAGGCGGCCTTGTCGCTGGCGACGGCGCTGCTCGACGATCCGGCCGGGTACGGGCGGATCGTGCGGGATGAGGCGGGCGAGATCGTGGAGATCGTCGAAGAACGCGACTGCACCCCGGCGCAGCGGGAGATTCGGGAGGTCAATCCCAGCTATTATTGCTTCGACGCGGGAGTGCTGTTCGAGGCCGTGGGCGCGGTGGACGCATCGCCGAAAAGCGGCGAGGTCTATCTGACCGACCTGGTGAGCGTGCTGCGGTCGCGCGGCTTGCGGGTCTGTGCGGAGGTGACGGTGCCGGCGGAGGAAGCGCTGGGCGTCAACTCGCGGCTGGACCTGGCGATGGTGAATCGGGTGATGCAGGACCGGATCCAACTGGGCCTCATGCAGGAGGGGACGACGATCGTGGATCCGGACAATACATGGATCGAAGCGGGCGTGACGGTCGGGCGGGACACGGTGATCCATCCGTTCTCGGCGATCGGGGCGGACGCGGTGATCGGGGAGCGGTGTCGAATCGGACCCTTCGCGCGAATCGGAGCGGGCGAGGTCGTGGCTTCGGGTTCCGTCGTGGAGGCCGGATCGGTGAAGGGAGCGACGACGTGATGGCAGCCTCACAACGTCGGACCCGGGAGTGGGACGCGAACGGGATGGTGGTCTTCGGCGGATCGGCGAGCACGGAGCTGACGCAGGCGATCTGCCGCTATCTGGAGATCCAGCCGGGGCGGGCGGTGATCAGCCGCTTCCCCGACGGCGAGATGCTCGTCAAGCTCGACGACGACGTGCGCGGCAAGGACTGCTTCGTGGTGCAGTCCACCTGCCCGCCGGTCAAC
>CAZNQN010000039.1:1279-8691 GCA_964574925.1 uncultured Phycisphaeraceae bacterium
CCCGTCAACGACAACCTGATGGAGCTGCTGATCTTCGTCGACTGCCTGCGGCGGGCGAGCGCCAAGCGGATCACGGCGGTGATTCCGTATTACGGCTATGCGCGGCAGGACCGCAAGGCCGAGGGTCGCACGCCGATCACCGCCAAGCTGGTGGCCAACATGCTCACCACGGCGGGGACGGATCGCATCCTGACCATGAATCTGCACGCGGACCAGATCCAGGGGTTCTTCGACATTCCGGTGGACCACCTGACGGCGGCGCCGGTGCTGGCGCGGCATTTCAAAGACATCGCGGTGGAGGACCGGGTGCTGGTGTCGCCGGACGTGGGGAACATCAAGTTCGGCAACGATTTCGCCTCCCGCTTCGGCAGCGACCTGGCGGTCATCTACAAGCGGAGGCTGTCGGGGGACTCCACGGTGGCGGTGACCATCGTGGGAAGCGTGGCGGGCAAGAACGTGATGATGTTCGACGACATGATCACGACGGCGGGCACGGTGTGCGAGGCGGCCAAGCTGGTGCGCCAGCACGGCGCGAAGGGCGTGTACGTGGCGGCGACGCACGGCGTCTTCGCGGGACCGGCCGTGGAACGACTCGTCTCGGCGGAACTCAACGAGATCGTGGTGACCGATACGGTGGCGGTCCGCCCGGAGGTGAAGGAACAGCTCACGAACCTGACGGTGCTTTCGGTCGCGGACCTGATCGGCGAGGCGATTCGACGGATCCACGAACACCGCTCGGTCAGCGCGCTGTTCGGTTGAACGACAACGGAAGGAGATTTCGGTAGAGATGGAAATCGTCTCAGTCAAAGCAAAACGGCGGAACGAGCTGGGCACGCGGGCGGCACGGCGACTGCGCGCCGCGGGTTCGATCCCGGCGATCATCTACGGACACGGGGAAGCGCCGGAACCGGTGGCGGTGCCGCGTCACGACGTGGAGGTCGCGCTGACGCACGGCGCGCGGATGCTCGAACTCGACCTGGACGGTCGCTCGGAGCAGTTCCTCATCAAGGACGTGCAGTACGACCATCTCGATCATCTCCCGATCCATCTGGATCTGACGCGGGTGGCGATGGACGAGAAGGTCCGGGTGAAGGTGGGGATCGAGCTGCGCGGAACCCCCAGAGGCGTCGAGCACGGCGGATTGCTGGAGCAATACCTGGCCACGATCGAGGTGGAGTGCCTGCCGAAGGACATCCCCGACGTGCTGAGCCCGCTGGTGGTGAACATGGAGGTGGGCGACGTGCTGCGGGTGAAAGACCTGGACGTGCCGCCCGAGGTGACGGTGCTCGAAGATCCCGACGAACGGGTGGCGGCGGTGCGTGCGGCCGCGGCCGCCGCGGAGGTCGAAGAGGTCGAAGCCGAAGCCGAGGGCGAGGAAGAGGAAGCCGCCCAGCCGGAAGTGATCGGTCGGACGAAGAAGGAAGACGAGGAGGGGCAGGACTGATCGGTGGAGCGGCCGGTCCGCAGGAAAAGCGGAGACGATCATGAAATTGATCGTCGGGCTTGGGAATCCCGGTCCGCGGTACGCCGGGACGCGGCACAACGTCGGGTACGACGTGGTGGATCGGGTCGCCCGGCGGTGGAACATCGACCTCGGCAGCGAGAAGTTCCACGGTTGGTTCGGCAAGGGGACGATCGCGGATAAGCCCGTGGTCCTGCTGAAGCCGACGACGTGGATGAATCGAAGCGGACAGGCCGTGGTGGCGGCGGGGCGGTTTTACAAACTGTCGCTGGAGGATCTGCTGGTGATCAGCGACGACCTGGCCCTGCCGCTGGGGCGGCTCCGCCTGCGGACGAGCGGGTCGGCGGGCGGGCACAAGGGCTTGCAGGATATTCTCGACCGTCTGGGCGATGATCGCTGGTGCCGCCTGCGGGTGGGGATCGGGGAAGCCGTCGGCGATCCGGTGCGGTACGTGCTGGAGCGGTTCACGGAGGACGAGGAGGCGGTGATGGAGCCGGCCCGGCAACGGGCGGCGGAAGCGGTGGCCTGCTGGGTGGAACACGGGCCGCAGAAGACCATGAACCGCTACAACGGAGACCCGCCGGAGGTCCGGCGTGTGGAAGACGATTGAACGCGCGCAGGCGAGCGGTCGGGGCTCTGCGCAGAATGCAGAATATCGAATGGCGAATTCGGAATGAACGAAACGTCGAGTCGAGTTCGATCGGTGGAGCATGGTCGCCTTCGGCATCCGTTCCATTCGCTCCATTCGCCATTCGACGTTCGGGTCCGCTCCCTCACGGTCGCGGCTCAGTTCCCCGGTCGCGGCTCTGATGGGCGCGTGACTCCGGGCGGGGTGGATCACGATGACCCAAACATGCAAGGACACGTGTTTCTTTGAGACAGGAGAGGTGGAACGTTGAACCAATACGAGGCGATGTTTCTGTTTGACCCCACGTTCGCCGGTTCGTTCGAGAACTGCGAGGGGGAGATCCGGCGGCTGATGGAACGGGCGGAAGCCGAGATCCTGTTCTGTCGGAAATGGGACGAGCGGCGACTGGCGTACCCCATCCGGGGGCGAAAGCGGGGGGTGTATGTGCTGGTGTACTTCAAAGCGGCGCCGGACCGGATCGCCGGTCTGGAGCGGGACGCCCGTCTCTCGGAGCATATCCTGCGGGTGCTGGTGCTGCGGGCGGACCATGTGACGCCGGAAGACATGGAACGGTTCTGCCCCTCTGCGCGGGAACCGGCGGACCGGGGTGAGAAGGGATCGAGCGAGCCGGTGAAATCTACCCCGACGGAGGAGGCGGAGACGCCAACGGCGCAGGCGCCGGGAGAAGAGGCGCCTTCCGCGTCTTCGGAGGGGGAGGCGTCGGCGGTGACCGCCGAGACGGCCGTCGAGGGGGCGGCGGAAGCGTCTCCGGCGTCGGGCGATCCGGTCGAATAGGTTTTCCCGACCGTGCTTCTTCCACGGGAGAGGAGACGCACGCGACGGGGACGGGATAGGAAAGGGTGCAGGGATGGCCGGTTACAATCGCATCGTGCTGCTGGGGAACCTGACGCGGGATCCGCAGTTGAGCTACACGCCGTCGAACACGCCGGTGTGCAAGTTCGGCATCGCCGTCAACCGCACGTTCCGCGACCGGGAGGGCAACAACCGCGACGAGGTGTGCTATGTGGACTGCACGCTGTTCGGTCGGGGGGCGGAGGTCTTCAACCAGTACATGCGGAAAGGGCGTCCGGTGCTGGTGGAGGGGCGGCTCACGCTCGGACAGTGGACCACGCCGAACGGGGAAAAACGCAGCAAGCACGAGGTGGTGGTGGAGAACTTCACCTTCGTCGGCGGTCGGGGCGCCGCGGAACGGGGTCCGGAGGCGGTGGACGTCCCGGCGGGCGGACCGCCCGTCGATGAGCCGCCGCCCGGCGACGATATTCCGTTCTGAGCGGCCGGCGGAAAGAGGGGCGGTCCCGCTTCGGACGGCGGGTTCGGAGGAACGGAAGCCGCGTTTCCGGTCGCCTCCGTGGCTGTGATAGTTGGCAGGATCGGAGCCGACGATCGACGTTCCCGTCGGTCGGGGACAAAGAGAAGACGGGCGGATATACTCCCGGCAGAGACCGGGAATCACGAATCAGGGCACGACGATGAAGGCGAAACTGCTTCTTTGCAAGAACGTGGACAAACTGGGCATCGTGGGGGACGTGGTGGAGGTGGCGCCGGGCTATGCCCGCAACTACCTGATCCCGCGCGGACTGGCGACGGAACCGACGGAGGCGAACATCCGCGCGCTGGCCGAGGCACGCAAGATCGCCGAGCAGGAGCGGCGTCGGCATCTGGAGGCGATGGCGGAGCTCGCCAAGGAGGTCGACGGCCAGGAGATCACCATCCGGGCGAAAGCCAACGAGGACGGTGTGCTCTATGGTTCCGTGGGGCGGATGGAGATCGCGGCCGCGCTGGAGCAGGAGGGGTTCCCGGTGACGCCGGACCATGTGATCCTGCGGACGCCGATCCGTCACCTGGACAACGTGTCGGTGGACCTGCGGTTCGGCGACGAGGCCCAGGCGCAGATCAAGGTGTGGGTGGTCCGCGAGAGGGAGGAGGGCGAGGAGGAGGACGCGGAGGCCGGTGCGGAAGCGGCGTCCGCGGAACCGACCGGCAGGGAGGCTGGCGCCGATGACCACCGCGCCGACGAGTAGACCGGCTGCGACTTCCGGCCCGGTACCGACGAAAGCGGCGTCTCCGCCCGAGAGGGGCGAGCGTCTCCCGCCGCAGGATCTCGATGCGGAGATGGCCCTTCTGGGGGCGATGATGATGTCGCGGGAGGCGATCGGCGAGGTGGTGCCGATCATCGGGCGGGAGGAGAGCGGCTGGTTCTACCTGCCCGCCCATCAGAAACTCTTCGAAGTCCTGCTCGATCTGTACGACGATCCGTCCAAGGCCATCGACCTGGTGGTCGTGTCGGACGAGCTGCGTCGGCGGGATCTGCTCGAGGCCATCGGCGGGCAGGAATACATGATCCAACTGGCGGAAAGCTTCGCCGACTGGGCGAATGCGGCGTATTACGCCCGCATCGTGCGCGACAAGGGGATGCTGCGGGACCTGATCCGCTGCGCCGGGGAGATCGCCGAGTCCGCGTATGCCGAGGTGGAGGAAGCGCGGGAGATTCTCGACCTGGCGGAGCAGCGCATCTTCGCCGTCACGGAGCGGCGCGTGGGCGGCAGCGCGGTGGCGGTGCGGGAGGTGGTGCATCGACTGGCGAAGCAGCTCGAAGTCGGCGAGCGCAGCGTCTGCACCGGGATGCCGACGGGTTTCACGCAGCTCGACGAATTGACCAGCGGGCTGCAAGCGGGGGATCTGGTCATCGTGGCCGGTCGCCCCTCGATGGGCAAGACGGCGCTGGGGTTGACCATCGCCACCTACGCCGCGTTGCAGGAGCGTCGCCCGGTCGGGTTCTTTTCGATGGAGATGAGCGTCGAACAGCTCGCGCAGCGGGTTCTCTGTGCGCATACGGGGATCGACGCGCAGAAGCTGCGGCGGCGGATGCTCTCGGAGGAGGAGATTCGTCGGTTGTGCGACGCCTGCGCGGAGTTCGAATCGGCGCCGCTGTTCATCGACGACACGCCGGGCATGACGATCATGGAGCTACGTTCCAAGGCGCGGCGGCTCAAACAGAAACACGATGTGCAGGCGGTGTTCGTGGATTATCTCCAGCTCATGCACGTGCCGCGGGCGGAATCCCGCCAGGTGGAGATCGCCACCATCAGCCGGGGGCTCAAGGCGCTGGGGCGGGAACTGAACATTCCCGTGGTGGCGCTTGCGCAGCTCAACCGGATGCCGGAGGGGCGGCACGACAAGCGGCCGCTCATGAGCGACCTGCGCGAATCAGGGGCGATCGAGCAGGACGCCGACGTCATCCTGTTGATTCACCGCGAGGAGTATTACCATCCGGAAGACGAGAACGTCCGCAACCAGGCGGAACTGATCATCGCCAAGCAGCGGAACGGTCCCACCGGTTCCATCACCCTCCATTTCGACAAGAAGCTGACCCGTTTCGCCAATCACTACGTCGGTCCCGAGCCGTTCGGCACGCCGAGCGGGAGCGACGACGTCGCGCCGTTTTGAGGGCGGCGGCGTTGCCAAGGGAAGCGGGGCGGGTATGATGCTCCGCATGGCGCGGTAGAGTTCCGTAGGTTCCCGCTGATCGGGGCGTCGGTTGATCGGATCGAAAGCACATATTCGCCTGCTGTGCATGGTCTGCGCGGTCGTGGGATGGGCGGTGTGCGCCCGCGGACAGACGCCGCCCGCCTCCCCGCCGCGCCTCGCCCGCGTCACGTCGATCAGCTTCGAAGGCAACAAGCGCTTTCCGGATGAGACGCTCCGCGCGGAGATCGCCCTTTCCCGCGGGGATTCACTGGATGCCGCGACGCTTCGGGCGGCGCAAGAGGCCATCGCACGCCGCTATCGACAGGCGGGATACCCCAAGGTGAAGGTGGAGCTCGATGCGGAGACCGCCCTTCGCACGGGCGCGCTTCGCTTCGTCATCCGGGAGGGGGAACAGGTCCGCGTCCGCAAGATCCAGTTCGAGGGGAACGCGACGTTTCCGGAAAAGGAACTGAAACGGCTTTTGCACACGAAAACGGCCTGGTGGATCATCCGTACGGGCGCGTTCGACGTGGAGCAGGTGGAGGGGGATGTTCTGCGGGTGCAGTCGTTCTACCGGGACATGGGGTTCCTCGACGCCCAGGTCCGCTATCGCACGGAGCCGACGGCCAAGGGGCTGGCGGTCGTCTTCGTCATCGAGGAGGGGACGCGGTATCGGATCGAATCCATCGCATTTCAGGGCAACGCGGCGTTTTCCGACGAGGAGCTGCTCGCGAAGATGCAATCGCGGGTGGGGGAGGTGGTCCGCCGTCGCCGTGTGGAGCAGGATGCGCAGGCGATTCAGGATGCCTACGGGCGGCGTGGGTACATCTATGCCACGGTCCAGCCGGTGCAGGTGTTCTCCGAACGGCCTGGGTACGTGCGCCTGACGTTGACGATCCATGAGGGCAGCGCCTATCGCGTGGGCCGGGTGGTCGTCCGGGGCAACACGCGAACGCGGGACAAGGTGGCGCGGCGGGCGTTGAACCTCTATCCGCCGGACGACTGGTTCGACATGACGGAGGTGCGGGCGGCCGAACAGCGCTTGCAGGAGACGCGCGTCTTCTCCTCCGCGAAGATCTACCCGGTGGGGGACGCGCCGGGCCGGCGGGCCGTGGTCATCGACGTCAAGGAGGCGGAAAAGGCGGGGGATTTCCTCTTCGGGCTGGGCGTCACCAGCAACAGCGGTCTGGTGGGCAACGTCGTGCTCGATCTCCAGAACTTCGACATTACGGACTGGCCGCGGAACTGGTCGGAGCTGTTCAAGCTGCGGTCGTTCTTCGGCGGCGGGCAGCGCCTGCGTCTGGAACTTCAACCCGGTACCGACCTGAGCCGGTTCCGGCTGGATTTCAGCGAGCCCTATTTCCGCGATCGCCCCGTTCGCCTGGACGTCAGTACCTACCTGTTCAACCGCGGTCGGGACGGATACATGGAACGGCGGGCCGGCATCAATGTCAGCTTCGGCAAGCGGTTCGAGCGCGGGGCGTGGACGGGCTGGTCGGGGGAGCTGGCGTTTCGTCTGGAGGACTTGTCGGTGCGGGACGTGGATCTGTTCGCGTCGAGCGAGATACGCGACGACGAAGGATCCAATCTGCTGGCGAGTGTGAAGGTGACGATGGTGCGCGACCGGACGGACAACCGGTTCCTGCCCACGCGGGGAGACCGGTTGCGGTTCGCCTACGAGCAGTTCGGTCTGCTGGGCGGCGATCATATCTTCGGAAAGCTCACCCTCGGCTACAACTGGTACCGGACGCTGCGGACGGACTTCATGGATCGCAAGACGGTGCTCCAGCTCAAGGCGGAGGACTTCGTCGAGGCGGCGCGGGCCCTTGGGGC
>CAZNQN010000039.1:8701-10933 GCA_964574925.1 uncultured Phycisphaeraceae bacterium
GAACAGGGTCGATCCGCGGGTTCGCCTTCCGCGGCGTGGGTGAGCGGGACGGCATCGACGACAACAACATCGGCGGCGATTACCTCGTGCTGCTCGGTGCGGAGTATTCCTATCCGCTGATCGGGGAGAACGTGCGAGGGTTGCTGTTCCTTGATTCAGGGATCGTCGGTTCGGGCGCCTGGCGGGCGTCGCTGGGAGCGGGCGTGCGGTTCACCCTCGATATCCTCAACGGCGTGCCGATCGAACTCGACCTGGCTGCTCCCGTTTCCAGAGGCTCCGGCGACGACGTGCAGGTCTTCAGCTTCCTGATCGGCGGCATTTTCTGAGGTCCGTCGCAGCGTCGCAGAGACGCCGCCCATCATGCATCGAACATGAGGGGCGCGCGCCGTCGCGTTCTCAGCCACGTTGTCATGATGTGATCACAGGCAGCGGTCAGGGGACCGGATGGTCTTCGGGGGCGGTCAGACGTTCTTGAGCCGGTGGCCGAGCTTGGTCTTTTTGGTTTCCAGGTAGGGACGGTTGTAGGGGTTGGGGGGCAGTTCGAGGGGAAGCTGTTCGACGATCTCGATGCCGTAGACTTCCAGTCGATTGATCTTTTTGGGGTTGTTGGTGAGGATGCGGAGTTTGCGCAGACCCAGCTCGCGCAGGATCTGGGCGCCGATGCCGTAGTCGCGACGGTCGACGGGCAGGCCGAGCTTTTCGTTGGCTTCGACGGTGTCCAGCCCTTCATCCTGGAGTTTGTAGGCGCGCAGCTTGTTGTGCAGTCCGATGCCGCGTCCTTCCTGGCGGAGATAGACGACGGCGCCTTTGCCCTCTTCCCGGATGCGCTTCATGGCGGCACGGAGCTGTTCGCCGCAGTCGCAGCGAAGGGAGTGGAAGACGTGGCCGGTCATGCATTCGGACTCGACGCGGACGAGGACGGGATCCGGATGCGGCACCGGCCGGCCGTTGTCGTCGAGGTCGCCGATGCCTCCGCAGCACAGCGCCAGATGCGGCTCCGGGTCCACGGGGGAATGGAACTCGATGAGGGTGAATTCTCCGAAGGCGGTGGGCAGCCGCGTGCTCACGCCGCGGGTGACGAAGGGTTCCCGCTTGAGGCGATACTCGATCAGATCGGCGATGGTGTAGATGCGGATGTCGTGTTGGCGGGCGATCCGCACGAGGTCGGGCAGGCGGGCCATGGAACCGTCCTCGTTCATGATCTCGATGATGGCGGCGACGGGCCGCAGACCGGCCAGGCGGCACAGATCCACGGAGCCTTCCGTCTGCCCGGCGCGGACGAGGACGCCGCCGTCGCGGGCCATCAGCGGGTTGACGTGTCCGGGACGGACGAGGTCCTGCGGGCGGGTGTCGGGGGCCGCGGCGACCTCGATGGTCTTGGCGCGGTCGGCCGCCGAGACACCGGTCGTGACGCCGAAACGGGGATGCGCGTCAACGGTGACGGTAAAGGCCGTCGCGAAGCGCGTGTTGTTCTCGGAGGTCTGGAGGGGGAGGTTGAGCCGCTCGCACCAGTCGCGCGGCATGGGCAGGCAGAGCACGCCGCGTCCGATCTTGAGCATGAAGTTGACGGCTTCGGGGGTGATGAACTGGGCGGCGATCACGAGGTCGCCTTCATTTTCGCGGTGTTCGTCGTCCACAAGGATGATGAAACGTCCCTCGCGGAGATCGTCGAAGGCCTGGGTGATGGGAGAAAAGGGCGGTTGGCTCATGGTGTTCGTTCGCCTGTGTCGTCGCCGTTGATCTGGTGTTCGGCCACGAATCGATTTCCGATCCGCAGGTAGTCGAGGAGGGCGATGACGGCCAGCGCCGTCGCCAGCCAGTACGTCGCCCGCCATATTGCGTGCCAGGCGTCGGGCACGTCCGGCGCCACCAGGCACGCGGCGATCATCAGCAATTGTACCAGCGTGCACGCCTTTCCCCAAATGCGGGGCTGGACGAAGAATCTCCCCGTGGCCGCATAGGCCAGGACGAATCCGATCACGAGCAGCACATCCTTGCCCAGGGCGATGACGGGCACCCAACTGGGCAGGCGGAAACCGGGCACGGCGGTGCCCGGCAGGGCGAGGATCACGACCGTACACGCGATGAGGAGCTTGTCGGCGACCGGGTCGAGAAAGCGGCCTAAGGGGGTTTCCTGCTTGAGTCGGCGGGCCAGATAGCCGTCGAGGGCGTCGCTGAGACCGATGAGCACGAGCAATCCCAGGGCGGCCTGGCGCCAGCCGCCCCAGCCGG
>CAZNQN010000040.1:0-3940 GCA_964574925.1 uncultured Phycisphaeraceae bacterium
CGGTGGCGGATGTTGTCCGGTCCGATGCCCTCGAAATCGGCAAGCACAGAGGCCTCGATGTTGCCCTCCGTGCCCATGCGATCGGGCGTGAGCTGGTCCGCGCCGTCCGGCCCGTAGGAGTAAAGCAAAGGTTTGCCGCCGTTGAGGCGGACGAGTTCGGTGGCGGCTTCGTTCCAGAGGGGATGATTGGAAGAGGGCGGCGCGGAATCGTCCGGTTTCCAGTCGCGCTGGGCGAGGTAGCGGACGGGCTGTCCCCAGGCGTCCACCAGGTAGCGGAGTCGCAGATCGCCCGGCGTCCACTTCGAATCGTCGTCTCGGTTGAGATAGATGGCCGGATCCCCCCGCGGGTCGTCGGGGACGTCCTTCCAGTAGCGGTCCTCGACGCGCTGCAAGATGGCGGCGGAGGCGTCGCCGAGGGTGGTGATGGCGACGGTCAACGCCAGTTGGTCGCGGAACTCGTTGATTCGCGCTTCCAGGGGCAGGCCCTGGGTATAAAACCTCATGGGCGGGTAGCCCTCCTGCGCGAGCGGGCTGGGCACCATCACCGCTCCGCCGGGGGCGAGGGTGCGGGGGCGAGTGCTTCCCGGTATGCCTTTCGCGGTGAAACACTCCAGCTCATCGGGCGGATAGCGTCCGTAGCGGCGACGATAGGCACGGTCGCGGGAGGCGGTGGGGTGGGCGGTCTGCTCGCGGTGGAACTCCTCGATCGCCTGCTGGACGACGGCCAGCATCGCCTCCGTATTCGAGCGTCGTGCGCGGTCCACGAGGGTGATCGAGGCCACCAGCACCGAACCGATCAGCACGGTGATGATGACCACGACGACCATCAGCTCCACGAGCGTGAAAGCGGGACGGGCGCATGGGGGGGCGGGGCGTCGCATGATCACGGCTGCTGTCGCGTCCAGTTGGTGATGTCGTCGTCGTTGCCGAATCGCCCGTCGGGTCCGGCGCTGATGAGCAGGTAGCGGTCCTTGTTGACGGGCGTGGGGCGGGACTTGGTCGAGGGGTCGAGGATGAACAGTGCGAACGAGCCGAGGTAGCTGGGATCGACAAGGATGTCTTCCACCTTGTCGGTGGGCTGGGGGGCGATGGTGAGCTTCAGCTCGTGGTAGCGGTCGTTGCTCAGCCCGTCGCCGAAGTCCATGCCGGCGAACGTGGAGGGCTCCCCGGCGTCCGAGCCGGTGATGATGTTGTTGTCGGCCTGGCGATAGATGCCGGGCTTGTTGTTCGCCACATCGTAGACCATGCGGGCGGCACCGCGGCGGGCGCGGTAGTAGAGGATGGGACGACCCCAGGAATCGACGAAGAGAGGATCGTCGCGGTCCAGGTCGGAGTTGGTGTCGGCCTCGTCGAGGTTGAGCAGGACGCCGTCATCGGCGAGCTGTTGCAGGGAGCGGGCGGTATCCTTCATGTCCTCGCTGACGTAGCCCCCGCCGCCGTAGCGGGTGTGGAGGACCTTGCCGGTGTTGGTGTCGAGGGCGTAGGCGCCGGGCGGCGTGGTGTCCGGATCGTCGTGGGTGTCGTTCCACCAGTTGCCGTCGCCGTTGAAATCGCGGAATCCGGGCGTGCCGAGCATGTCGGCGCCGAGCATGGCCTGGAAGAGCAGGTGTCCGCCGCAGATGCGGACTTCCTCCTTCTGCCCGTTGAGCCCGCGCACCTTGCCGGGATTGGCGATCAGCCCCGGATCGTCGCGGCGGTCGCTGGCGGAGGGCGGATAGGAACCGCCGAGTTCACTCTCGCCGCGATAGGTTTCCAGCCCCTGATCGAGGGCGGAAAACTGGGCGGTGGTCTGCGTGACGCGCACCTTGGTGCGGACGGTGCCGAAGGCGGGCAGCAGAATGGCCACCAGAAGCCCGATGATGGCGATCACCACCAT
This sequence comes from uncultured Phycisphaeraceae bacterium, assembly GCA_964574925.1. Taxonomy (GTDB): domain Bacteria; phylum Planctomycetota; class Phycisphaerae; order UBA1845; family UBA1845; genus CAZNQN01. Next base: position 1,877 of record CAZNQN010000040.1, read on the forward strand.
CAGTTCGATGAGCGTAAAGCCGCGCTGCGGTTGTCCCTCGCTTGTGTTCCAACCCTGGATCATCTTGGTTTCCCGTTCGGTTGTTCCGTCCGCCTTGCTCGACGGGTTCCGGCGGTCGGCAGGCGCGGGGGCGCCCACCCGCCGTCCGGATCAGTTGTCGGGGAAGGGCGGCAGGTTGCTGACATCGTCTTTGGTTCCGTACAGCCCGTCCGGCCCGGCGCTGATCAGCAAGTACGAATCGGCGTTCACCGGGCGGAGGGGGGTGTTCTGCGTGGCGGCGTTGGGTTCCTGGATGTTCCGCCAGATCTTGCGGTCCAGGATGTAGCGGGCGAAGGTCTCCCGCTGGTCCTGGGGCCCGTTGTTGTACTGGTCGAGGATCTCCACGGCCGTCATGTCCGCACCGGACTGGGCGATGGGATGGGGACGGGCCCGTCCGGAAAAGTCCCACCCGAACAAGGCTTCATCCTCGACGCTTCGGCCGGTGAAGCCTTCGTTGTCTTCGTGGAAGTAGAAGGGCGGACCGTTCCGCTGGGGGCCGCCCTCGTAGCGGTTTTGCGGCTTGCGATGGTCTTCGAGCATGTTGGTCGGCTTGCCGTTGGGATTGGCGACGTAATAGAGGATGGGCTGGTCGAAGGCGTCGACGATAACGGGCAGGGTGCCGATCTGCTCGCGGCTGGGAAAGACGGTGTCGGAGGGCGGGCGACCGGGCAGATCTTTCGTCAAGCGGGTGCGGGTGTTGCCCGGGTCGAGGTAGAGCGAAGCGCGGGGGATGGGATCGACGCCTTCCGCGGCGAGGGCGTCGTTGTCGTACCAGAGCCAGGGGCGTTTCCACACGTCGGCCGTCTTGGGCACGGCGCGGCGCTGGACGTACCCGAGGGCGTCTTTGCCCATGAGCATGGTGGGCAGCCAGTGGGCGCCGTAGGCGCGGGGGAAGACGCCTTCCAGCAGGAAGGGATAGCCGCCCTCGCGACGGGCCTGCTCGTCGAAGTCGGGATAGCCGGGGATGGGCGGGTGCTCGAAGGAAGGGGGATAGCCGTTGGTGCGGCGGAAGTCCCGCTCGTTTTCGTTGCGGAACATCTCCAGACCGGTCTTGATCACGTCGATCGTCTTGGCGGTGGTGGCGCGCTTGGCGGCGGTGCGGGCGGCGGTGACCGACGGCACCAGGATCCCGATCAGCAGCGCGATGATGAAGATGACGGTGAGCAGCTCCACGAGGGAGAACGCTCGTCGGCGGGTCGTATGTCGTTGACTCATGCGCATTCGTCCTTCTTTCCGGATGCGGGCGGGCGGTCTCCGCCGGCGCCTGCGGTTCGCTTCGTCTTCCTCCTCTGCGAACTCCCGCCCGCCCCGACCGCGATCATCCCGAAACCGCCTGAATGAGCTGGACGAGCGGCATGAACAGGGCGACGACGATGAAGCCGACGACGCTGCCCAGAAACGCCACCATGACCGGTTCGATGAGCGACACGAGACTGGCGACGGCGTTGTCGATCTCCTCGTCGTAGTTGTCCGCGACTTTCAGCAGCATCTTGTCCAGCTCGCCGGTCTCTTCCCCGACGTCGATCATGTTGGTGACGAGTCCGTCGACGACCTTGGCCGCCCGCAGCGGGGCGGCGACGCTTTCCCCCTCACGGATGGAATCATGAACGCGCTGAAGGGCGCGGACGTAGACCTCGTTGCCGGAGGTGTCGCGGGTGATGTTGATGGCTTCGAGGATGGGCACGCCGGCGGCGATGAGTGTGCCCAGCGTCCGCGTGAAGCGCGCCACGGCGCTTTTCTGCACCAGGTCGCCGAGGATGGGGATTTTCATCACGAGAAAATCCAACACGTACCGTCCGCCCTTGGAGGTGCGGATGGTCTTGTAGGTAAGCCACGCGACGATCGGCGAGAACAGAATGACGGCCCATCCGGGCGGGCGACCGTGCACCATCCAGTCGGAAAACCCGATCAGCGCCATCGTGACGGACGGCAAGTTGATGTCGAAGTCGGCGAAGATGTCTTTGAATTTGGGGATCACGATGATCATGATGCCGCTGACGATGCCGACGGCGAAGGTCAGCACCA
>CAZNQN010000040.1:3950-10901 GCA_964574925.1 uncultured Phycisphaeraceae bacterium
AAATACCGACCGCTACCGTCACCACAACAACGGGGTAGATCATCGCGCCTTTGATCTTCTTTTTGATCTTGTCGGCCTTTTCCATGAAGTCGGCGAGCCGCTGGAGGATCACGTCCAGCACGCCGCCCGCCTCCCCGGCGGCGACCATGTTGACGTAGAGGCGGTTAAAGGCCTTGGGGTGGCGACTGCACGCCTCCGACAGGGTCGCCCCGCCCTCGATGTCCTCCACCATCGCCCGCAGGATGTTCTTCATGGCGCCGGGTTTTTGCTGTTCTTCCAGGATGTTGAGACTGCGGAGAATCGGCAGCCCGGCGTCCTGCAGGGTGGAAAGCTGGCGGGTGATCTGGGTGATGGTCTTGGGGTTGATGCGTCCGAGGGTAAAGCCTGCGCCTTTTTTCTTCTTGGCGGTGGTGGTCTTGGCCTTGCCGCCTTTTTCGCGGATACGGGTGGGGAAGTAGCCCAGATTGCGAATCTTGGACAGGGCGTCCTCGGTGGAGGCGGCCTCGATCTCGTCCTTGACCTCCTGCCCCGCCTGGTTCATCGCTTCGTAGGCGTACGTCGGCATCGGTGTTCCCTCGCTGCGCCGCGCGGCGGACGGTTCGCACCGGCCGCGCGGCGGATGCGGATCAGCCTTCCTCTTCCGTGATCGTCTCCCGCACGACCTCGTCGAGCGTGGTGACGCCGTCGTAAATGGCCAGCAGGCCGGAATCGCGGAGGGTGCGCATGCCGCCCTTGATGGCCTCGCGGCGGAGGATCGCGCTGGCGGCGCGGTCCATGATCAACTCCCGCAGGTGGTCGTTGAGCACCATGATCTCGAAAATGCCCATTCGTCCGCGATACCCGGTCCCGTTGCAGTAGTCGCACCCCTTGCCGTAGTAGAAGGTGCGGTCGCCCACGTCCTCCGGCTTGAGGTTGAGCTCCATCAACTGTTCCTCGGTCGGTTTGTACTCCGCCTTGCAACTGGTGCAGATCCGCCGCACCAGACGCTGGGCGATCACCGCCTCCAGCGTGGCGGTGATCAGGAACGGTTCCAGACCGAGGTCCAGCAAACGGGCGACGGCGGACGGGGCATCGTTCGTGTGCAGGGTGGTAAAGACCAGGTGTCCGGTCAACGACGCCTGGACGCTGATCTGGGCTGTCTCCAGGTCGCGCACCTCCCCGACCAGGATGATATCGGGGTCCTGCCGCAGGAAGCTCCGCAGGGCGGCGGCGAAGGTCAGACCGACCTCCGGGCGGACCTGCGTCTGGATCAGCCCGTCGATGTCGTATTCGACCGGGTCCTCGGCGGTGAGGATCTTGACCTCCGGCGTGTTCAGCTCGCGGAGGGCGGCGAACAGCATCGTCGTCTTGCCCGAGCCGGTCGGACCGGTGTTGATGATGATCCCGTTGGGCTTGCGCATCAACTGGCGGAAGATTTCCAGCTCGTCCTCGCGCATGCCCACCTTGTCGAGGCTCAGCTCGACGTTGGCCCGATCCAGCACGCGGAGCACGACGCTTTCGCCGAACATGGTGGGCAGGACGGAGACGCGCAGGTCGATGGGCCTGCCCTTGACCATCAGTTCGATGCGGCCGTCCTGCGGCAACCGCCGCTCGGCGATGTCCAGGTTGGCCATCACCTTGATGCGGGAGGCGAGCGCCAAAGCGACGTACTTGGGCGGCGGCACCATCTCGTAGAGGACACCGTCGATGCGGTAGCGCATCTTGAACTCGTCCTCGAACGGTTCGAAGTGGATGTCGGAGGCCTTTTCCTTGATCGCCTGAAGCAGCACGAGGTTGAGCAGCTTCTTGACGGGGTTGAGGTCGGCGATCTCGCGCAGCTCCTCCAGGTCGATGCTGTCGCCGCGCCCCTCGAAACGGGCGAGCTCCTCGTCGTCCTTGAGTTCCCCGATCAGCCCGGCGATCGACTCCTGCTCGCCCTCCGGGTAGTAGCGTTCCAGGGCGTTGGTCAGATCCTCCGCCCGGCACAGGTACGGCTTGATGGTATAGCCCAGCAGCGTCTGGAGGTCGTCGGTGGCGCGGAAGTTGTCCGGGTCGTCCATGGCCAGCGACAGCCGCTTCCGCTCCGGATCGAAGTCGAAGGGCACCACGCGATAGGTCTGCGCCATCGGCTGATTGAGCAGCCCGATCACCTCCGCCGGGATGTCCATCTTGCTCAGATCGACCGTCTCCATGCCGCTCTGCGCGGCGAGGGCGACGTTGAGGTCCTCCTCGGTGATGTGCCCCAGTTCGACGAGGATCTTGCCGATGGGGCTTCGTTTCTCCTTCTGGATTTCCAGGGCTTCCTCGACCTGCGCCCGGCGGATCTTGCCCATCTTGATGAGGATGCGGCCGAGCGGACGACCGCGAAGCTGGTCGATGGTGGGCGCCCGGCGGGCGGGCTTGGACGCGGTGGCGCTTTTCGAAGAACCGGGGGTCGGCTGGCTCATGACGTCCTCAACACGGGTCGATCACCTTCATCCTCGTCGTCATCGCGGGCGGCGAGTCCGCGGCGGTGGGCGTCGATCTTGTCCTGCATCACGCCCGGATTCCGCGAGCGGTCCACGCAGTCCTCCGCGGAGACGATTCCCTTTTCGTACAGTTGCCAGAGGTGTTCGTCGAGCAGTTGCATCCCGAACTTCTTGCCGGTCTGGATGGCCGAGTCGATCCGGTACGTCTTGTTCTCGCGGATCAGGTTGGCGATGGCCGGCGTGGTGACCATGAACTCATACGCCGCCACCATGCCCTTGGGTTGCCGAGGCAGCAGCGCCTGGGAGAGCGTGGCGATCAGGTTGGTCGACAGTTGCACACGGATCTGTTCCTGCTGCTCGTGCGGGAAGGCGTCGATGATCCGGTTGATCGTCCCCTGGCACCCGGTGGTGTGCAGGGTGCCGAAGACGAGGTGGCCGGTCTCGGCGGCGCGGATGGCCGCTTCGATCGTCTCCAGGTCGCGCAGCTCGCCCACCAGGATCACATCCGGGTCCTGCCGCAGCACGCGGCGCAGCGCCTCGGCGAAGTTGGGCACGTCGATGCCGACGTTGCGCTGGTTCACGATCGACTTCTTGTGGTTGTGATAGTATTCGATCGGATCCTCCACCGTGACGATGTGGCGGTCCAAATTGGTGTTGATGTAGTCGATCATGGTGGCCAGCGTCGTCGTCTTGCCCGATCCGGTCGGGCCGGTGACGAGGAACAACCCCCGCGGACGCCGGCACAACGCCCGGCAGATGCTGGGCAGGCCGATCTCCTCGAACGTCAGCAGCTTGGAGGGAATCAACCGCAGGACGAGGGTGACGTTGCCGCGTTGCATGAAGGCGGCCACCCGGAACCGCGCTCCGTCCCCGAACCCGAAGCCGAAGTCCGTGCTGCCCTCCTCCTGGAGCTCCTGCTGGTTGCGTTCGGGGGTGATGGCCTTCATCAAGGCGACGGTGTCCTCCGGTCCGAGCACCTTGGTCTCCAGGGAGCGGAGATGTCCGTGCAGACGGATGACGGGGGGGCGTCCCACCGTCAGGTGCAGATCGGAGGCGTTCTTCTTGACGACCGTCTCCAGCAATCGATCAATGTGAATCGTAGCCATGTAGGTCAGCGCCTCGTGTGGGTTGGACGATTATGCGGCGACGACGCCCTCCGCCTGGGTCACGCGGAGCAGGTCTTCGGGAGTGGTGATGCCCTTGAGGATCTTGATCTTGCCGTCTTCCAGGAGGGTCCGCATACCGCTGGCCTTGGCGGCCGCCCGCAGCTTGCTCGCCGGGGCGCAGTGGAAAGCCAGCTCCCGCAACTCGTGGTTCATGGTGAGCATCTCGAAGATGCCCTTTCGCCCGCGATAGCCGGTCCCCCCGCAGCGCTGGCACCCGGCGCCTTTGTAGATCGTCTTGCCCTCCAGCTCTTCCTCCTTGAACCCCAGCAGCTTGAGGATCCGCCAGTCCGGATTCGGGTCCTCCATCTTGCATTCCGAGCAGATCACCCGCACCAGACGCTGGGCCATGATCGCCTGGATGGAACTCGCCACCAGAAACGGCTTGATGCCCATGTCGATCAGACGGGTGATCGCCGAGGGGGCGTCGTTGGTGTGGAGGGTGGAGAAGACCAGGTGACCGGTGAGGGCGGCCTGGATGGCCACGTCCCCCACCTCCCGATCGCGGATCTCGCCGACGAGGATGATGTTGGGCGCCTGTCGCAGCATCGCCCGCAGGATACGGGCGAAGGTCAGCCCGATCTCCTCCCGCACCTGACACTGGTTCATGCCGGTGAAGTTGTATTCGACCGGATCCTCGGCCGTGATGATCTTCTTGTCCGGACGGTTCAGCGCCTGCAAGGCCGAGTACAGCGTCGTCGTCTTCCCCGACCCGGTCGGACCGGTCACCAGGAAGATGCCGTTGGGGCGGTTGATGATCTTCTGGAACTTCTCGAAGTCGTCCGGCTCGAAACCCAGGGCCTGAAGCCCGACATTGGCCGATTCCGGACGGAGGATTCGCAGCACCACGCTCTCCCCGTGATAGGCGGGCAGGGAGCTGACACGGAAGTCGATCCGTGAGCCGCCGATCTTCATCTTGATGCGCCCGTCCTGGGGGATGCGCTTCTCGGCGATGTCGATGCCGGCCATGATCTTGAACCGCGTGATCACCGCCGCCTGCATGTGCTTGGGAATGTCGTCGCGGATGTGACAGACGCCGTCGATGCGGTAGCGGACACGGACGCGGTCGGCCATCGGCTCGATGTGGATGTCGCTCGCCCGCCCGTGGACGGCCTCGGTGATGATCAGGTTCACCAGCTTGATGATCGGCGCGCTGGCGTCCTCGCCCGCCAACGCCTTGATCGCCCCCTCGTCCTCCACTTCTTCCGGCGCTTCCGCGTCGATGCTGTTCATCGTCTGGGAGAGCACGTCCCCCTCGACGTTGACGAACTTGTCGATGAACCGCTTCACCTTGCTGGTCGCCGCCAGCGTGGGGACGATCTCCCGATTCAATCGAAAACGCAAAAGATCCAGCGTCTCCAAATCCAGCGGGTCGGTGATGATGACTTTGAGGCGGTCGCCCTCCTCGGCCAGGGGGAGAACGAGGTAATCCTCGATGAGCTTGTTCGGGATCAGACTGAGGGTCTCGCGGTCCACCGGCTGGTGGTCCAGGTCGATGTATTCCAGTCCGAACTGGGTGGCGAGGGCCTTGACCACGTCATCCTCGCCGCATAGCTGCATCTCGATAAGGGCTTCGCCGATCCGTTTGCCCTGGCTCTGGGCGAACTGGAGGGCTTCTTCGACAGCCTGGGGCTGGATGATCCCCCATTCCACGAGGATCTCGCCGAGTTTCTTGCGGGTCTTGGGCATCGCTCGCTGATGATTCTCCGTTACTGGATTCCGCCGGGTCCGGAGGCGGGGGCGTGGACAGTCCCTCTCATCCGCCGCGGTTTCCGACGGCGGATGGCCGCGCAGCCCCTCCCCCTTCCCCGATCCGGGAGGCAGGGTCAAGAGGAACCCTGCGGCTAATCTTACCGGTCGGAAGGGGGGACTTCAACCGAATCCGGACGGCGGGATGGGCGCCTAGGCGCGAAGAGGGTGGATCATCCGGCGTCGCAGCAGGGAACCGATCGGGATGATCCGGGCCCGTCGAGCGAAAATCCCGCTTCAGGGGTTGGAGACCGCAAAGGCCCTCGCGAACGGTGCGAAATCGTCCAGGTCCACGTCGCCGTCGCCGTCGAGGTCGAAGCCGGCCAGGCACTGCTCCGCGGTCAGACCCGGGCGGGTGGGATGCGGAAGAGCACCCGGACCCGCCATGCAATCGGCAAAGGCGGCGTGATCGACCAGGTCCACCGTGCCGTTGCAGTCTCCGTCGCCCGCCGCACAACGGGCATACAGGAGCACGCGGTCGGCGGTGTAGATCACGTCCAGCGGCCCCGCGCCGAGAACGGTGTCGAATCGCCCGGTGACGGAAGCGGCCGAGATGATCTCGACCGATGTACCCGGCGGGGGGGTGTATCCGCCGAGGCGCACGACGTCCAGCGTACCGCCGAGAACGACCGCACCGGAAACCGTCAGATGGTCCGAGGACGGCGTCCCCAGGGCGGGATCGCGCAACTCGATGCGCAGCACCGCGCCGGACTGCTGCTCACAGTCGCCGACCACCGTCAAGGTCCCGACGCTGTTTCCCGGTGCCACGACGGCGGCCGTACTCCGCACGTCGCCGCGAACCGTTCCCACCCCGCCGAGAGTGCCGCCCTGGAAGACCGCGGGGGCGGCATTGGCGGTGAGTGTCCCGTTGACGGTCGTCGTTCCGTCGGACTGGTTGTACCCGCCGTTGGCAGTGAGGGATCGACCGTCATTCACGACCACGTCCCCCCCATTGTCGAACAGCGCGGCGTTGTTGATGACGATCCCGCCGCCCTGGACTTCGATTCGTCCCCGGTTGGCGATGCCCGCCTCCTGCGGCGTCAACGTCAGGAGGCTTGTGCTGTCGTTGCGGATCGTCCCCTCGTTGACGAAAGCCCCCGTGATCCCTCCCCGGCCGTGCACGGTCTGTCCCGCGCCGATCGTGAGAACGCTGCCGGTGGTGGTCGCCAGCGTAGCCCCCGAGTCGCGCAAGAACATTTCTCCAGCCCCGGCGAGCGAAAGATTCCCGTCGATCGTCAGCGTGGTGGTGATGTTGGCCCCGTTGCCGACTTCGACTGCGCCGTTGTTGGTGAGGGTGCTTCCCGCCGCCACGGCCGAACCGCCCGGTACCACCCGCAGCAGACCGGTGTTGGTCACATTCCGAACGACCGAGCCGCCGCGGACTTCGATCCGACCGGCGGCGTCGCTCGTCAGCGTGCCGCCCGTGATCTCAGCCGGTCCGCTACCACCCGCCTCGATGGAAACGTTCCCGCCTGTTCCGCCGATCGTGCCGCCCGCGTTGTTGACCGTGATGCCCTGGATCTTCAACCACGCGCCGCCGGTCGCTTCCATCAAACCGGCGTTGGTCTTGTCGTTTTCGTTCAGGATCAGGG
>CAZNQN010000041.1:0-10872 GCA_964574925.1 uncultured Phycisphaeraceae bacterium
ACGTGTGCAGCGGCGGGACGTGCATCGGAAGCGGCGATCCGTGTGCGGGGATCGGCCTGTGCGATGAGGTGAACGACACATGCATACAGACGGTGGCCGAACTTTCGGTCGTCAGTCTCGACGTCGCGCCCGGGACGAGCACGGATCTGTTCATCACCGGGAATGCCCAGGCGCTCAGCACGTTCGGCTATACGATTCTGGCGGAAATCCGTCCCCGGGCGGGCAATTCGGGAACGGTGACGTTTACGCCCGCTCCACCGGTCGATGTGCGCCAGGTCGATGACGTTTGGCCCGGTGTGGGAACATTCACGCCGTTTGACACCGACAGCACCGGATCGGATCTCCAGAACGGTGCCACCGACGACAACGGTTCGTTCGTTCCGTCTCCGATCACATTCAACGGCACCTTGGTGGCGCTCCCCACCACCGTCAGCCCGGATGCCGGCGGCATCTGGGATGTATCGCTGTCCACGGCTACGGGCGACAGCACGTGGGAGGGGGCGACGACGACGCTCATCCACGGAACCATCCGGGTCCGGGCTCCGGTGAGTCTGGCCGTCAACAGTCGGCTCATGCCGCCCGGCGCGACGGCGCCGCTCGTCGTGTCCGGGAACGTGGACGGTCTGGATACCTTCGGCAATACGATCCTGGCGGAAATCGTGCCACGGCCCGGCAACACCGGGACGCTGATTTTCACTCCGTCCCCACCAATCGACATCACACAGGAACGCGATCCCTGGCCTGGGTTGGGCTCGTTCACACCGTTCGATACGGATGCCACGGGGGCGGATACGCTCAATGGGAGCGTGGATGACAATGGATCGTTTCTGCCCGGTCCGTTGACCTTTGACGGGGATCTGGTCTCCTTCCCTCTGGTGGCGAGCGTGGATGCCTCCGGTACGTGGGATGTGCGACTGAGCACCAGCGCCGGTTCAAGCTCGTGGGAAGGTTTGGCCACCGTCCTGATCGACGGAACGGTGACGGTAACGCCGGGGGCATGCGCCGTGGACGCGGATTGCGACGATGGGAACATCTGTACCGTCGATTCCTGTGATGCGGGGACATGTGTGTCCGTGCCTGCCCCGGCTGCCTGTGATGACGGTGATCCGTGTACCCTCAATGATGCCTGCGTGAACGGCGCATGCGTCGGTTTTCCACGCGACTGCTCTTCGCTGGACGACGCCTGTCATACCGGTGTCTGTAATCCTACGACCGGTGTGTGTGAAGCGGTTGTTGCCAACGAAGGCGGCCCGTGTGACGACGGCGATTTGTGCACGACAGGGGACATCTGCAATGCGGGTTTATGCGTTGGGACGCCCGTGGATTGTTCCCCGCTGAATGATGCCTGCAATGTGGGCGTTTGCAATGCGACTACGGGTCAATGTGAAGCCCAACCGATCAACGAAGGAGGACCGTGCGACGACGGCGACTTGTGTACGACGGGGGACATCTGCACCACCGGTGCTTGTGCCGGCACGCCCGTGGATTGTTCCGGCGTCGGAGGACAATGTGGTCCGGCTTCCTGCAATCCGGCGACCGGCCAGTGTGAGATTACACCGGTGCGCGACGGCACGTTTTGTGACGATGGGGACCCGTGTACGGTCCTGGATTTTTGTCTCGGTGGTATCTGTACGGGAACGGCCGTCGATTGCTCCGCGCTCGACGATGTGTGCGTGATGGGCGTCTGCGATCCGGCCACCGGACAGTGCACGACGACGCCCACCAACGAGGGCGGGATCTGTGACGATGGCAATGCGTGTACGACCTCGGACGTCTGCACATCGGGCGTATGTGTCGGCACAGCGATTCCTGGATGTCAGGTGTGCCAGCTGGACGCCGATTGCGATGATGGGAACGTCTGTACGCAGAACGTCTGTGTCAATGGGACGTGTTCGACGACGAATCTGACCGGATCGTGCGACGACGGCGATCGATGCACGGTCAACGATGTCTGCGCCGCCGGCGTCTGCGCCGGTACGCCGGTCGATTGCACGGCGTTGAGCGACGCGTGCAATATCGGTACGTGCAATCCGGCGACCGGTACATGTTTCGCACAACCCACAAACGAAGGGGGAGTCTGTGATGACGGCTTGCCGTGCACGTCCGGCGATGTGTGCAGCAACGGCGTGTGCAGTGGCTCGCTGGTCGGAAATCCCGCCGTGGATCTGGCATTGGTGCCGACGGCCGGAACAGTCCAAGTCGGTCAGACGGTATCCATTCAACTTGTGGCGACGTCCGCCGTTTGTGCCGATTCGGATATCACGTTGATCGACGCCGTGGTCCAGTGGGATCCGACCGTGCTGGCGCTGACGGGGCAATCGCCCGCCCCGATCGGGTGGACGAGCTTCGGATTCCCGGATGATTCCGCACTGGACGGGTTCAATGCGCCGTTCGGCGGTCTGCCGGACAATGACGGGGACGCATATTATCAGTTGGTTGCCGCCTTCGGCTCGTCCGTACGGATCGCCACCACGGGGACGACCACCGCCACGCTGACTTTCACGGCCCTGGCAGGCACGACGGGCACGACCGTTTCCCTCATTCCGAACACAGCCGGTTTCACGAAGACGCGCGTTCTGGGGGCCGGCGCGAACCTGGGCATGGACATCACGGGTGCGCTGGCATCGGCGTCGCTGACGATTTCAGAATGTCAGACGAATGCGGATTGCGATGACGGAAACGTCTGTACGGATGAATTCTGCTCGGCGGGAATCTGCGTTTTCACGAACAATACGCTTCCCTGTGATGATGGACTGTTCTGCACATCGGGGGATACGTGTTCCGGAGGGGTGTGCGTCGGAGGAGGAGACCCCTGTGTGGCCACCGGGCAATTGTGCAGTGAAGCGCTCGGTGCCTGTGTCGAATGCCTGACCGGTGCGGATTGCGACGACGGCAACCCCTGTACGGACGACCTGTGCGGCGTCGACGGGGTGTGCAATCATGCAAACAATACGAGCCCCTGCGATGACGGCCTGTTCTGTACGGCGACCGATGTGTGCGGTGGGGGCACCTGCAACGGATCCGGTTCTCCCTGCGCCGCGGGGCTGGTGTGTGATGAGCTCAACGATCAGTGTGTCGAGTGCCTTGTAGATGCGGACTGTGACGATGCGAATGTCTGCACGGACGACACGTGCGTATTGAACGTCTGCCAGCACACACCGAATACGCTGCCGTGCGACGACGGCCTGTTCTGCACGACCGGCGATACGTGCAGCAACGGTGTCTGTACCGGCGGCCCGTCGCCTTGCGCGGATCCGACGTTGCCCCTCTGCAATGAATTGACGAATAGTTGTGTAGAATGTTTTGTCAACGCCGATTGCGATGACGGGAATCCCTGCACCGACGATTTTTGCACGATCGGCATCTGTCAGAGCTTCCCGAACACGTCCCCCTGTGATGACGGTCTGTTTTGTACGGCCAACGACGTGTGCACGAACGGCGTGTGCGTCGGCAGCGGGGATCCGTGTCCGGGACTGCTCTGCGACGAGACGAATGACCAGTGCGTGGAGTGTTTCACGGTTTCCGACTGTCCGGACGACGGTATCGCTTGCACGGTGGACGCCTGTGTCAACGGCGTATGCCGGCATGATCCGAGTGATGCGTTGTGTGATGACGGATTGTTCTGCAACGGACCGGAAACGTGCAATGCGTTGCTGGGTTGTGTAGCGGGAAGCAACCCCTGCGACGATCCGAATCTTTGCGTGGAGGCGAACGATTCGTGCGGCTGTCAGGCGCCGGCGGCCGTCGGCGAGGGATCGCGCTATCTCGCTGTGACGCCCGGTGCGGGCCAGACGCCGGTCGCGCTGGTCGTCACCGGCGTGAATCCGGAGGTGAGCTGCATCTCGCTGTACGTGCAACCGGACGGCTCCCTGGGGCCGAACCCGGTGTTCAAGGTACCGCGAGGGGTCGACGGATGGAACACGGTCCATGTGTTCGGTGCACAGATCGCGCCTTCCATGTCCTATGCCGTTCAAACGGAATGTGAAACGGGCGTGGGGATCGACCGATCCGTTCCCGTCGTGGCGACAACGTGGCTGTGGGGCGATGCGGACAATTCCGGAGGGATTGTCGACGTGGGGGACATGACTCTCGTGGTGGACGGTTTCCGCGGCGATTTCCAGTTGGCGACGCTGTATGCGGTGGATTTGTGGGGACGCCAGGGCGATGGGTGTACACCGGACCAGCAGATCGACGTGCTTGACATGACACGCGTCGTGGACGCCTTCCGCCAGTTCCCGTACCCGTGTCCGATCCCCTGCCCATAGGACGCCTGGGTCGTCGCTGCGGGGGCGGAGAGGGGAGGAGGATCCTGTCGCCGCGGCAGGGCGGAGCATCTCGAGGGGAGCGGCGCATGCTGACGGACCACACGAGCACAACCCATGGGAACCTCGTCGAATGCATACGCGGTTCGGATCATGGCTTGGTGTTTTCCTGCTGTTCGAGGGAATAGGCCTCCCTCACCCGGCCGTGGCGGATCCCGTTCGCCTGGAATGGCAGGTGCCCGTCTCACAGATCAACGCGGGACAGACCGTCGAGATTCGCCTGAGGGCGGTGGCGGAATCCGTTCCGTTCGAGCGGGTGGCGGCCGTGGAAGTCGTCCTCACGTGGAGCGCGGGGACGCTGCGTCTTGTCGATCAGGTGGACCCGTGCACCTCGTCTCCCTGTCCGGCGGGCACGTTCGCCTGGTCCACCTCCGGGTTCCCCGACGATTCCGCCGCGGAGGGGCTGAACACGAATCTCGATGACGGCGATGCGCTCTACCGTGCCTTTGCCTCCCTGGTATTGGGCGAGCAGGCTGTTGTGGATGCGGGGGGTCTGTGGATCACGACGTTTCGGTTCGAGGGACGCGCCCCGGGCATCGGATGGGTGGACATGCGCGGCGATGCGGGCATTGCCGTCCGGACCCGCGTCATCGGCGGCGATCCCATCATGGACATCACCGGCGGTCTGGGACCGGCGGGAGAGGTCTTGGTGGTCGATGACTGTCTCCCGCCCGACGTCACCGCCGAAGGATCCCGATATCTTCGGGTGGAACCGCCGCCGCGCCTGGCGCCGATCGCCTTTCGCATCTTCGGCGACGCCGCGGACCCCCGTGTCAGTTGTATCGCCCGCTACGTTCAGCCGGACGGCACCCTGGCCCTTTTGCCGTTCTTCCAGACGCCCGCGCAGTGGGGGACGTTTCGGATTGCCGGGCGCCCCGTCGTGCCCGGCGCCGAGTATGACCTGGAGACCGTCTGTCAGGATGCCGACGGATCGACCCGCACGTCGGACCCGACGACGGTGTTCACCTGGGCATGGGGCGATACGAACGGCGACGGATTGCTGGCGATCGATGACCTGACGCGGGTGATCGATGGGACGGAAGGGCGTTTCGACCCGGGTGTGACCGTCTGGCAACTCGACCTGATGCCCTGTCGTCCCGACGGCGTGCTGGACCAGGCGGACCTCGACGCCGTCGGGGACGCCCTGCTGGGCGTGCCCTATCCGTGTCGATCCGCGTGCGAGCCGGGGTTCGATCTCGATGACTACCGGCGGTTGCAGTCGTGCCTGACCGGTCCCGCCGTCCTGCCTCCGGGCGGGTGCAGCGGGTTCGATTTCAACGCGGACCTGCGCGTTGACCTGCAGGATGTCGCCCGCTTTCAGCGCGAGTTCGCCGGTTTGTAAGACGCTCGTTCGTTCAGTCGGGTGTGACCCGCGCCCGACTGCCGGAGGCGATGAGCTCCACCGTCGCCAGCGCGTCATGCAGGTCGACGGCGCCGTCCCCGTTGATGTCGCCGCGATAGGAAGGGACGGATTCGTGATCGCGCAAGGCCTGCACGAGGGCGATCACGTCCCGGGCGTCCGTGAATCCGCTGCCGTCCACATCGCCCGGCACGCACCCGAAACGCACCGGGATCGCGGAAGGGACGTGTACGATCGTCGTCCACCGCCCCGGTTTCATCGGGGGTTCGAGCGTGACGGTCACCGTGTTGCCCGACTGGGTGACGCGCCGGATGCGCGGCGGCGTCGATGTTCCGTCTTCCACCTTCAGATCCGCGGGACTGATCGCGTCGAGGGCGTCGTTGAACGTGATCGTGACGGTGTGGCGGGCGTTCTTGCCGGCCACGATGGCCCGGTCCGGCGGATCGCTCGACACGATCCGCACCAGACGCCCGCTGGCATCCACCGTCACGGTCAGGTCTTCGAGATCGAAGGGGACGATCTGCTGATTGACGTCGTTGCGTAGAACGGTGGCCTTGGGACTCCGGTCCAGCTTGATCGTGAACGTCCCCTTGGCGTCGTCGGAGACTTTCAGATTGATCGTTCCACAGACGTATTTCTTCCCCGGTACCTCGCAAGGCCGGGCATCTTCGTGGTTGACCAGCACCCCGAGATAGCGGTATCCGAACGAAATCGTGTCCACCACCGCCAGCGATGCACGCCCATCGTAGACGAAGTCCGGATCCTTCGTGTCGATGAAGGCGTTTTCCGGATTCTCCTTGGATCGGGCCGTGGTGGCGTCGTAATCCTTGGGCAGGATCTTGCCCTGCTCGCCGCTTTCGAAGCTGGACCAGTCGAGCGTCGCCTGATACGCCCGCAGACGCTCTCCGTTGGGGGAAAAATCCCGGACGAAGATCTTCGCCGTCAACACGTCCCCCGGCGCCGCCACGAGGCTGGACGTTGGTGCCGAGAGCGGGATGCCGTTGATGGAAACGGCTTCGAGTGACATCGTCGGATTGGCGGGCGACGGCTCCGCCGCGGCGGAGAGAAGCCCCGTGCCCATTCCCAGAAAAAGGACGCACACCCATTTCTGCATGGTCTGGTTTCCTGTTCGGTTGGTGGCCGTGGATCCTGCCCGGACGTACGTCGTCTCTGCGGGGACGATCCGCCCCTGCATCCGGGGGCACTCCCCGGCGCTCCGCCGTTCCGTCCGGCGGGCGACCGGGTGGTTACGGGCAGGCGGTTGCGCACCCGGTGGAAAGAGTATACGACCGACCGCGGAAAGCGTCCACGACCGCCACGGCGTCGATGGTGATGTCGATGCCGCCGTCCGGCAGGCAATCCACTCCGGAGGGGCCCGCCCCGACGAGGTCCACCCGGTACAGCGGCGGTGCGAGTGCTCCCTGGCGGAACGATTCGATCAGGGCCAGGGCGTCCGTTACGATGTCCACCGAGCCGTCCGGCGGATTCCAGTCCGTTCCGTTGAAGCTTCCCACCACGTCGCCCCATCCGGATGTGCGGGCGACGGTGGGCGGTGACAGCTTTTGCCCGGCCGGACCGGTCCAGACCGTCTGGATTCGATAGGGGGTGTCCGGCGTGACGCCCACGCCGGTGACGGCCACGGGGTTCCCCCACATCGCGGCCGTTTGAAAGACCGCTTGTCCCGGGTCGGTGAGGACGGCGATGCGGGTGGACGGATCCGGCGTGGCCACGGCGCCCACCGGTCCGCCCGGACAATCCGCCGACACCAGCAGGGCGAACGGTTCCGGACCGGGCGGCGGAACCACCGCCAGATAGCGGGAGCTGACCAGTTCGATCCCCGGTCGCGGGGGCGTGATCTTCAGCACCATCCCGCCGGAACCGGCGGGTCCGACATCGGGTGACGCCAGCACGTACAGCTCACCCTCCTCGTCTTCTCCCAACCCCTTCACCGCCAGTCCCAGCGGGGCAAGGTCCGGGGCGATCCGGAAGCGTCGCAACCGGAAGGCATCCGGACCGGTCAGATCCGTGTAGAACAACTGCCCCGTCGGGCCGAAATCCCGGCTGAAATCCCCGAACACATAGCGACCCGCAAGGGGCGGATACGCCGAGCCGCGGTAGACGAACCCCCCGATCACTGCCGTGCCGAGCGAATGATCGTATTCGAGAACCGGATCGAGCAGCGGGTCGCCCAGCACCGGACCGACGGAGGCGCAACTCGCCGGCGGCATCGTCGGGTTGAACGGATCGAAACAGTGCAGCCCTTCGCGGATCGCCCAGCCGTAGTTGCCCCCTTTGCTGACGACGTCGATCTCCTCGAACAGATCCTGCCCGACGTCGCCGACGAACAGCGCCCCGTCGCCGCCCGGACCGTCGTCGAACGAGAACCGGTAGGGGTTGCGGAACCCGAAGGCATAGATTTCGTCAAGCCCGGGAACGCCCACGAACGGATTGTCCGGCGGAATGGCATAGGGAAGCCCCGGATCGGGCGGGCTGTCCACATCGATCCGCAGAATCGCGCCCAGCGGCGTGTCGATGTTCTGCCCGTTGCCGATCGGTCCGTGCGGCAGGTTCGGGTCGTCCAGCGAATCGTTGGCGCCGCCGCCGTCGCCCAGCGAGAAGTAGAGCAGTCCGTCCGGTCCGAACGCCACCGTGCCCGCGTTATGGTTGAACTGCGGCTCGTCCACGGTGAAGAGGATCCGCTCGGAGGTGGGATCCGCGAGGTTGCTGGTCGTCGGATCTCCGAGGACGGAGAACTCGGCCAGCACCGCCTCATGGCACCCGACGATGAACCCGTTCGGGTCGTTGCAGGGTTCGTCGGGGGCGCCGGCGCGCGGCCGACTGTAGCGGACGAAGAACCGACCGTTGTTCGCATAGTCGGGATGGAAGGCCAGACCCAGCAGCCCCCGCTCGTCGAAGACCGGGTTGACCTCCACGATGCGGTCTCGCAGATCCAGAAACGGCGTCGGCAACAGCACCCCGTCTTTGATCACGCGGATCAACCCGATCTGGTCCACCACGAACAACCGCCCCGATCCGTCGCCGGCGTGTGTCAGGTAAATGGGCGAGGTCAGTCCCTCCGCCACCGTCTCCAGACTGATCGACAGCGGCGGTGGCGGACAGGCCGGGTCGATCGTGGCGCAGGTGGAACCGATCCCGCCGAAGCGTCCGCCGGCCGATTCGCAATCCCCCTGAAGAAGACCCTCGTCGCAGATCCCCGTCGTTTCGAAGCAGCAGGCCCCGGTCGGCTCGACGCACGCCGGATCGATGGTCATGCAGGTGGAGTTGTCCCCGCCGTACCGCCCGCCGCCGCCTTCGCAGTCCGCCTGTGTGACGCCCTCGTTGCACGTGCCGGTCGCATCGTCGCAACAGGCGCCGGTGGGCGTTCCCCCTCCCACCGTAAACGAAACACCCGCGTTGTTGGTGAACACCGCGTCGCCGACCGTCAGATCGTAGTCGGCCGCGTTGGTGGTGCTCATCGCGCTGGCCGAGCCGAGAAACACCAACGCCCGCGTATCCATGGTGGGCAGCGGTCCCGGAAAGGGCGGTCCGAAGTCGCCGTCGATGTCGTTCGTGATGCTGCCGGTGGTCGATCCCGTGTAGGAGGCGCCGCCCCAGCTCAACCGCCAGTATATGATGCCGGTATCCGATTCGAAGGTAAGGCTTCCCGCGGCCAGGTACGACGGGGGGATCAGGTTGGTCATCGTGAAATCCGGCATCGCGGTCGGCGTGGTGACGCCCGGGAAACCGGGGCTGGTGATCAGCACCCGATCGCCGAGATTGCCGTTCATCACGTTGGACGTCATGTCGATGATCATGACGGGGTTCATACCGTTGGCGTCCCAGGCGCGGATGCGGGCGGCGGAGACGAAGTTCTGGAAGCCAGACCGCATCCGGAGTTGAATCGCCTGCGCCGTGACGTCTCCGTTGACGCCGCCGATGACCTGCTCGATCTGCATCAGGTGAAACGTCGCATAAGAGGCGGGTGTCGCAGCGGTGACGACAAGGAGTCCCACCAGAGTGATTCGAACCTTCCGGGGTGACATGGTCCTCTCTCCTTTTCCTTGAACGGTTCGTGACGGGAGCGCTTCCTCCCCGGCGAGCCGACCCCTGCTCGCTCCAGTCGACGGCCCTTTCCCGGCTCCCCCTGGTAAACGCGCTGTAGGGGGGCCGTTTATTCCCTCGCCGGGCCGAGAAGGAAGGCGGACGGTCTTGCTCCGGGTCGTTCCTCAGGCAGATGGGACATGGGCGCACAGACCGACACGGAACCCTCCTGTACCGGGATGGCGGTTCGGCCCGACGGCTTCACGTGCCGCCATCGTAGCAACGCCGGACGCGGCGCGGCAAGCTCGAAATTGTCCGCTCTTGTCAGCCCGGATGGACGGGCAGAATTGTTTCAGGATCGGACGGAGGGCGCCAGGGATGCAACGGCCGCGCAGGCGCGCACGGTTCGATCCCGGGCGCGCTCATTTCCCGATCGGCTGCCCATGCCGGGCTTATGGCGCGGGCGTCAAGGCACCGGTTCGGGCAAGGAATAGGGCGAGATCCTCATCTCGGCCGAACCGTGTGGCATCCCGCACGCCTTACGGACAGGGCGGATCGCACGGGTACGGCTTGCTCTTGAAGGCGTCCACCGTCCAGATCATGTCCACGATGTCGATCAAGCGATCCGGCGTGCAGGGAGCGATATCCGTCCATTCCAGCGGCGGGCGGTCCTCCTTGTTCCGGAATGCGTCCGCCACCGCCGTCAGATCCAGGATGTCCACGTCTCCGTCGGGAGGCGTCCATGCCCCGTTCACAAAGTCCCCTACGAGGTCGCCGAAGATCGCCGTCGTGATCGATCCGGGATCCGAAACGAACCCCCCGCAGAGAACCCGCGCGTCGTATTGACTCGACGGGGCGATGTCCATCCCCCGGACCGGGATGGTCCCCCAGTCATCCGGCGTGCGGAACACCGGGGCATCGACCAGGAGCCCGGAGGCATTGACGTACTTGTTCAGGCAGGGCCAGTCGGGCGACGTCACCTGGATCGCCACCGGCGGCACCGGTCCGGAGGGCACCGGCGTGACCAGGATGTACTTCGAACCCGCCTGTTCCACGATCGGCGCCTGCGGAATCACCACGCCGACGCAGGCGCCTGTCTGACAGGCATCATCCCCTGTGCAGATATCGCCGTCGTCGCACGGCGTCCCG
>CAZNQN010000042.1:0-9753 GCA_964574925.1 uncultured Phycisphaeraceae bacterium
TCTACATCGAAGTCACCGATTACGGCAGCCCGGGCGGCGGACATCTCGACTTCCATTTCGATTTCACGGCCGAGCGCCCCGCCAACGACCTCTGCCCCGACGCGGAACGGATCGGCGTCGGCTCCGCACGACTCGGTCAGACGTGCGGCGCCGGTGACGACCGTGCACCGCATTGCGGGACAAGCGTGTCCGCTCCGGGCGTGTGGTACCGCGTGCCCGGGACCGGCCACCGGATGACGGCCTCGACCTGCCTTCCGGGAACCGACTACGACACCAAGATCAACGTCTACTGTGCGGACTGCACCAACATGCCCTGCATCGCGGGCAACGACGACGCCATCGGGGCGCCCCCCGAATGCTTTCTGGGCAACGCGCCTCTCAAGTCCAGGGTCAGTTGGTGTTCGCAGTACGGCGTGGAGTACCTGATCTTCGTGCAGGGATTCAACGGCGCGACCGGCGATTTCCAGCTCGAGGTCACCGATGACGGCGTGCCCTGCACGGGGGCGGTCGATTGCGGCGGCGCCGAGGTCGGCGCCTGCTGCGGGATGGACGGGGGCCTCTGTCAGCCCGGCGTCTGCGGTGATTTCTCCTCGTGCAGCAGCGCCAATCCGTTCTGCGTCTGCGGCGTGACCACCGACGGGGGCGGCGCGTGCATGAACGGATTCGTCATCTGCAAGTTCGCGACTCCCTGTCCCAACGGCGATGCCGATTGCCCTGCCGGATCCGTCTGCTGGGCGCATTCCTGCTGCGGCGGACCGGTCTGCGCACCGCTGTGCGACGTCGCCACGGTTTCCGCGGAGCAGATCGACGCCGCGGCCGCTGAAAACGCCCTCACCGCGCTGGGACCGGCGGGTGAGATCGCCGCGACCGCCGGCATTTCCCCGTCGCAGTGCCTGGAAACGACGGAATCGATCTGCCTGGCGGGCAGCGGGCTCTATCAGGGCAACCTGACCCAGTGCGCCAACGTCGATTGCCCCGGCGCCTGCTGCGTCGCGGGGACGTGCGTCGGCGTGATGTCCCAGGCGGACTGTCTCACCGCCGGCGGAAGATGGTTCGAAAACAAGGACTGCACGGAGATCACCTGCCCGCAGGAAGGCGCCTGCTGTGCCTCGCAGACCTGCGACCAGCCCTTCGTGTGCGGACAGAACCATCCGACCTGCGACGCGGACTTCGAGTGCCTCTGTGCGGCCACCACGGAAGGAGACACGATGTGTGCCAATGGCGACGTCCCGTGCGTGGACCTCGTGCGCTGCACGACCTCGGCCGATTGCCCCACTGGTACACGGTGCCTCCTGGACACTTGCTGCAATGAACCGGTCTGCGTGCCGGCGTGCGGGTCGGTGGTCGTCGCTGCCGCGACCGCCGGGGACGGCGGGACGATGACGGTGTCGGGAACGCCCCGACCGCAGGGCCAACTGGCCGCCGCCAGAAGCTGCTTCGTGCTGGAGGCATCCGTCTGTGCGTCGTTCAACGGGACGTTCCAGGGCCCCGGCACGACGTGTGCCGACGTCATCTGCCCCGGCCCGCTCGGCGCCTGCTGCGTCGGCGGGACCTGTCTGGGCGACAAAGAGGAAACAGACTGTGTGGCCAACGGCGGCACGTGGTTCCGCGGGGAAACGTGTGCCTCGTTCACCTGTCCGCAACCGCAGGCCTGCTGCGTGGACGGAACCTGCCAGGACCTCGAACCGGCTCGCTGCCGGGAGGTGGGCGGTCAGCCGCAGGGGTCGGGGACCGACTGTGCCTCGACCGTCTGTGCCGCGCCCGAAGCCTGCTGCCTGCCCAACGGCGAATGCACGATGGCGTTTCCCACGGAATGCGTGCGTTTCGGCGGAATCTCCGCCGGACCGCAGAGCCGCTGCCTGGGCGATCAGGACGGCAACGGCGTGGACGACGCCTGCCAGGCCAACACCCCGTGCCAGGACTGTGGACCCGGGCGGCACTGGGTCGACGGCTGTCCGGCGGGCGGCGATACGGCGCCCTCCGGGGCGTTGATCGGCATCGACCGCGACGGCGACTGTCAGGCGGACGCAAGCTTCGTCCTCAACGGACCGGTCCGCATCCGCCGCTCGTCTCCGCGGGACGACTCGGTGAACTTTCCCGGCCTGCGCCCGAGGGATAACCACCTTGATGTACTCGACACCGAAATTGTGTCGATGACCCTCAGCGGCGGCGGATTGACGCTGATCGGCGGCGGGGGACAGGGTCGCGGCGGCGTGCTGCGGCCCAGTCTGGGGGCCATCGCCGAACAGCCTGCCGATCCCGCGCTGGCGGACAGCTTCTTCGACGTGTTCGTGGAAGTCGAGCTGGCACCGGGGCTGTTCGTCTACAACCACGACCCGTTGCGCGTCGAGAGCAAGATCGACTGCGTCCCGCCGCAGACGCGCTATCTGCATCCGGTGGGATGCGTCCCGCTGTATGACTCGCCCGAGCCGGGCACGGGGCGGAAGATCGCCTGGCTGGTGACGGCCGACCATACCACCTATCCCGCCTGCGGCGATCCGGAAGCGGGCGAGTGCCTGGCTCCGCATCCGACGCCCAACTGCGCCGACGCCACCTGCTGCGAGCGCGTCTGCAGTATCGAGCCGGGCTGCTGCAAGAACGGCTGGAGCCAGACGTGCGTTTCGATCGCCCAGGATGCTTGCGTTTTCCTGCCGGAGGCGTGTTGCCTGCCCGACGGGACGTGTCAGATGATGGAACCGCTTGCCTGTCAGCAGGCGCAAGGTGTTCCGCGGGGGCCCGGCTCGGATTGCGCGAGCGTCCGGTGCCCGCTGCCGGCGGAGGCCTGCTGTCTGCCCGACGGTTCGTGCACGGAACTGCCGCCGTCTCAATGTCAGGAGCGCGGGGGCGCGCCGCAGGGAGCGGGCACGAGCTGCGCGAGGACCGTCTGCCCGCTGCCGCCGGAGGCCTGCTGTCTGCGCGACGGCACCTGCGTGGAACTGACGCCGACGCAGTGCCAGGAGCGCGGCGGCACGTCTCAGGGCGCGGGGACGACCTGCGCGAACACGACATGCCCGCTGCCGCCGGAGGCCTGCTGTCTGCCCGACGGAACCTGCGAGATGGTGCCTCCCGACGTGTGTCAGCAGGGGCTGCAGGGCGTGCCGCTCGGCCCGGGTACCCGATGCCAAGGCGACGCCGACGGCAACGGACAGGATGACGCCTGTCAGGCGGACCAGCCCTGCGACGACTGCGGACCGGGGCCGCACTGGATCCACGATCCGCCTTGCCCCGCGGGCATCGACCGGATGACCTCCGGAGCGCTGATCGGCATCGACCTCGACCTGGACTGCGTGGCCGACATCAGCACCGTCCTGCACGGACCGGTCACCGTCCGCCGATCGAATCCGCTGGACGATTCCGTGCAGTTCCCCGGATCGGCATCGGTGGACGGGCACCTGGACGTGATCGACACGGAGATCGTCGCGCTGGATCTGTCCAATCCGGCCGCCGGGATCTTCATGCGGGGCGGGGCGGCCTTCCCGACCGCCTCCCCTCTGCGACCCACGCTGGGCGCCATGGTGGAGCAGGGGCCGGCACCGCAACTGGTGGACAGCTTCTTCGACGTGTTCGTGGAAGTGGAATCTCCCATGTTCTTCCCACCCCTGCTGTACAACTGGGATCCGATCCGGGTGAAGTCGGTGATCGACTGCGTGCCGCCGATCGCCGGTTATCTCCATCCGCGCGGATGCATCCCGCTGTACGACATTCCGCCTGTTCCGGGGGTGCCTCCGCCGCCGCCAATCGCCAACCTGGTGACCGCGCGGCACGATACGTTCCCCACCTGCGGAACGCCGTCGGCGGGCGACTGCTTCACGCCCAACGGAACGCCGTACTGCGACGATGAGACCTGCTGCGGAAAGGTCTGCGAGGTGATGCCCTTCTGCTGCGAGGTGGAATGGAACGACAACTGCGCCGGGATGGCGATGGAGGTCTGCGAGCGTCCCGAGGCCTGCTGCATGCCCGAAGGGCGATGTCTCGACACCATCCCGAGCCTCTGCCGCGAGCGCGGCGGTACGCCGCTGGGTCCGGATACGGCCTGCGAGGGCGACCTCGACGGCAACGGACAGGACGACGCCTGTCAGGAGGACACGCCGTGCGACACCTGCGGACCCGGTGATCACTGGGTCGACAACTGTTCCGGCGGCGCCGACCGCATGCCCAGCAGTGCGCTCGTGGGGATCGACCTGAACCTCGACTGCCAGCCCGACATGAGCATGGTGCTCCGCGGTCCGGTGACGGTGTGGCGGTCGAACCCGCTGGATGACTCCTTGCAGTTCCCCGGATCGGCGCCGGTGGACGGTCACTTCGACGTGATCGACACGGAGATCGTGGCGCTCGAACTGAGCAATCCGAGTTCGGGCGTCGTCCTCCGCGCCGGGGAAGGGACGGGCATGGGTCCGCTGCCGCCATCGCCGGGGGCGATCCTCGAACAGAGCGCCTCGCCGCCGCTGGCGGACAGCTTCTTCGACGTGATGTTCGAGATCGACCTGGGCGGCGGGCGACTGGCCTACAACCACGACCCACTGCGGGTCAAGAGCAAGATCGATTGCCTCCCGCCGGATGCCGAGTACATCCACCCGACGGGATGCATCCCGCTGTTCGACGTGCCGGTGGGCGATCCGACGGGTGGACAGATCGTCGCCAATCTGGTCTCGGCCGACCACTCCACCTTCCCGACGTGCGGCGACCCGACGACCGGGGATTGTTTCGTGCCCAACGGGACGCCGTTCTGCGACGATGCGGCCTGTTGCGGGCGCGTGTGCGAGACCAACCCGGCCTGCTGCACGAACGGATGGGACGAGCGATGCGCGTCGCTCGCGCAGGATCTGTGCATTCCGTCCGAGGCCTGCTGCATGCCCGACGCCACCTGTCAGGATCTGCCCCGGGTGAGGTGCATCGAAGCGGGCGGCACACCGCAGGGTGCGGATACGACGTGTGCGAACACGGTCTGCACGCTGCCGCCGGAGGCCTGCTGCTTCGGCGGACGGTGCGCGATGATGCCGCCGGACGCCTGCCAGCTCGAGGGCGGCACGCCGCTCGGACCGGACACCCGCTGCCGGGGCGACGCCGACGGCGACGGCAACGACGACGCCTGTCAGCAGGATACGCCCTGCGACGATTGCGGCCCGGGTCCGCACTGGATCGACAATTGCTTCCTGGGCAGCGACAACATGCCCACGGGGGCGTTGATCGGCATCGATCTCGACGGAGACTGCCAGGCCGACCGGAGCATGGTCCTGAGCGGTCCGGTAAGCATCTGGCGGTCCGGTCCGCGGGACGACTCGGCCAACTTCCCCGGTCTGCGACCGGTCGACGGACACCGCGACGTGATCGACACCGAGATCGTCGCCATGAGCCTGACCAACCCCTCGGCGGCTGTGACGCTCACCGCCGGGGCGGGACTGGGCGTGACGGGTCCGTTGCTGCCGAGCCTCGGCGCCATCGCCGAGCAGCCGGACGCCCCGGCGCTGGCGGACAGCTTCTTCGACGTGTTCGTGGAGCTGGACCTCGGCGGAATGCCGCTTCGCAACATGGATCCGCTGCACGTGCAGAGCAAGATCGACTGCGTGCCGCCCGATACCCGCTACCTGCATCCGGTCGGGTGCGTGCCGATGTTCGACCCGACCGGCAACGCGGTGGTGAACCTGGTGACGGCGGACCACTCGACGTTCCCGACGTGCGGCGATTCGTCCACGGGCGACTGCTTCGCGCCCAACGGCACGCCGTTCTGCGACGACGCCGGGTGCTGCCGTCGCGTCTGTTCGCAGATGCCGTTCTGCTGCGATGTGGAGTGGAACGACAACTGTGCCGGCATGGCCCTGGAAGTCTGCGGCACCTGCGAGCCCGCTCGGATTGTGGCGTCCGAGCCGCCGACGGGCACGCTGGACGCCCGCCAGCCGCACGAACCGCACGCCGTGCTGCCGCTTCAGGGTTTCGGCACACCGGAAGAGCCGATCATCGTGCAGCTCGATCCGCCGGTCTCCTTCGCCGAGTCGTGCTTCAACCTCTGCGAGGGCCCGTACGTGATACCGAGACTCGGCATCTCGCCGAACGCCATCCGGCAGGTGACCGACCTGGGCGGCGGGCGGTACGAGATCATTCTCGAACACGCCATCACGCCGGGCGCGGTGACGTCCATCATCTACAAAGGTTCGACGACGGCGGTCTCGGCCGTGCGCTTCATCGCCCACCCGGCCAACGCGGATCAGAACACCGAGGCCGCCCCGGCCGACGTCCGCTTCCTGATGTCGTGCTGCCTGAACGACAGTTGCGTCACCACGCCGACGCGGGTCCAGTGCGACATCGACCGCTCCGGTGCGTCCGGGCCGGGCGACCTGCTGCGGGTGATCGACCTGCTCAACGGCGGCGGAACGTATCAGCCGTGGATGGGCACGCCGCGTCCCGATCCGGGCAACTGCCCGTAACGGGCGAAACGATTGCGGCGGATTTCGTTCCGCCGATCGCAGGATGAACCGGCGCCCCCGACGGTGAAACGCCGTCGGGGGCGTTTATTGCGCCGTGCGGCCGGCGCGCACGTATCGTCTCGAAGCGTTCGAAGCGTTCATAGCCACGGCTACGGCGCCGTGAACGCCCTCCCGCGCAATATAGCGACAAGGGGAGAGAGACATGCGCGGTACACAGGCTGCGGAAATGCGATAGCATGGAGGGAAGAAGAACGCCCCGGTGAAAGGGGCCAAGGAATCCGCATCGAAGGGACGACGAACGTGCCGGAAGAAACGACACCATGACGACGAAACGAATCCATCCTCCGACATCGGCGCTTTTCTCGAAACCGCGGAGCAGGTATTCCTCCATCGGATGCGGGCGGGATGCGGATTCATCGCGCGGGCTGAAGCCCGCGGTTCGGGAGGCGAAAACGAAAACCACGCCGACAAAGCGAAAAGGGACGTACCCGCAGTTCAGGGCGCTTGGGACGCTGATGATGCTGTCGGGATTGTGGATCCCCGCGCCGCGCGGCGGCGTATCGGTGTCCGCCGCTCCGCCGGAGGCACCGACCCATGCGGCACCCGCCGATTCCAAGAAGGAGCGCATCGACGCCATCCTCACCGCCCTCCAGCAGCGCAGCGACGGATTGCACGACATCCGGTGCAAGGTCCGCTTCGTCGAGGACGACCGCGTCAATCTGTCGAAGGGCGTCAAAGTGGGCACCATCCGGTTTCTCCTATCCAAGCCCAATCCCCGCTTCCTCATCCACTTCGAGAAAAGCGAACGGGACGGCATGCGCGGCAAGCAGGAATGGTATCTGTTCGATGGTCGCTGGCTCTACGAAGCCATCGAGCGGCTCAAGCAGGTCACCCAGCGGGAGATGGTCCGCGAGGGGGAGCGCGTCGATCTGTTCGACCTGGAACGCGCCCCGTTCCCTTTGCCCTTCGGACAAAAGAAGGAGACCATTCTTCGCAACTTCACGGTGACGCTGATCCCGCCCCGGCCCGGCGATCCGCCGGAGACCGATCACCTGGTGTGCGTGCCCAGGCCCGGCACCGTCTTCGACCGCAAGTACGACAAGCTGGAGTTTTTCATCCACCGCACGCTGCACCTGCCGACGCGCGTGGTGGTGACACGGAGCAAGGGATACGAGATCAACACGGCCGAGTTTCCCGACCTCTCCGCCCGTTCGCTCAATACGGGCCTGACGGAGAAGGACTTCGCCCGCCCCCGGGCCTGGAAACACTACAAGGTCGTGGTGGAGCGTCTGGATCCCCAGGAGTGACCGTGCGGGCGGCGGCGCGACCCGCACCGAAACAGAAACCGCCGACCGCTTGCGGCGAGCAACAGCGATGAGCTCCCTTCTGCCTGAACTGCTGGGCGATTTCGTTCTGGGGCTGCTCAGTTCCGCCCACTGCGTGGGGATGTGCGGCGGGCTGGCGGTCACGCTCGGCACGGGCGGAAACACGTTCGCCCGCCAGTTCGTGCGCCAGCTCATCTACAGCGGGGGGCGGCTGACGACGTATGCGTTTCTGGGGGCGACGGCCGGCTTCGCCGGATTCGCCCTGGGGCGTTCCGACAACGCGCTGATCGACGTGCAACGGTGGTTTTCCGTGCTCGCCGGGGCGCTGATGATCCTGATCGGTGCCTCCGTCCTGGGTTTGCTGCCGTTTCGGGTCTCGTCCAAGGGGACGCTGGGGGAGTGGTTCGCCTCTCTGTTTGCCGGGTTCCTTCGTGCCCCGCGCTATCACGGCGCTTTTCTCGCCGGTCTGGCCAACGGGTTCCTCCCCTGCGGACTGGTGTATGCCTTTCTCGCCAGGGCCGTCGCCACGGGTGGAATGGATCGCGGGGCGCTGGTGATGATCGCCTTCGGTCTGGGGACGGTTCCCGCGATGGTGTCCATGGGCTGCGGGGGGATGCTGCTGGGACGGACCGTGCGGCATCGGATCCTTCAGACGGCGGCCGCCCTCGTGATGGTGATGGGCGTGGTCACCATCGCCCGCGGGTGGACGACCCCGCAGAGCGACGGCTCGTGCCCGCTGCATCCGGCTCGCGCGTCCGCCCTGGCCGATCCGCCCGTTTCGTAGACGATTCTTCCATGCCTTCGATGGCCTGCGATTACTGCGGATTGCCCGTTGCGGGAGGCAGGCCTGCCCGCGAGGGGGAACCGGTCTACTGCTGCTACGGCTGCCGCTTCGCCGCCCAAATCACCCGCGCCCGTGGCGAACAGGGACACGCCGCCTGGATGATCACCCGTCTGGGTCTTTCCGTCTTCTGCACCATGGGGGTGATGGTGTTCAGTTTGGCGCTGTACAGCCGGGACGTGTACAGCCGGGGGGCGACGGACATCCATCTCGGCGAAGCCTGGGTGGATCTTCTCCGCTACGTCCTGTTGATCCTGGCGACGCCCGTCTTTCTGCTGCTGGGACTTCCGATCCTGGAGACGGCATGGGCACAGGTGCGTCGGGGGACGCCCGCCCTCGATGCGTTGGTCGTGCTCGGCGTGGCGGGCGCGTACGCTTCCTCCTACATCGCCACGCTGCGGGGCGAGGGACACGTCTATTACGAAACCGCCTGCATGATCCTGGTGCTGATCACGCTGGGACGCTCGCTGGAGGCGTCGGCCAAGATTCGCGCCGGTCAGGCCGTCCGCGAACTGGAAGCCCTCTGCCCCGACGAGGTGGAGGTGCGGCGGGACGGGCGAACGCTGCGGGTGCCCGCTCGGCAAGTGCGGCGGGGTGATCGGATGCGCGTCGGTCCCGGGCGGCGCATCCCCGCCGACGGAAGGATCATCCGCGGGCGAAGCCTCGTCGATGAACGCATCGTCACCGGCGAGAGCCTGCCGGTCGAACGAAACGTCGGCGACGTCGTCCATGCCGGCAGTCTCAACGTGGACGGTATCTTGACCGTCGAGGCCGACGCACCCGGCACGCACAGTCTGCTGTTCCGGCTGTCGGACCTGCTGGCCGAAGCCCGCCGCTCCCGCGGGCGCTACGAGCGGATCGCCGACCGCGCCGCCCGCCTCCTCACGCCGGTGGTGATCGTGCTGGCGGGGGCGGGCGCCGTGCTGGGTTTTCTTCGCGGCGGAGGAGACGAAGCCCTCATGACGGCCCTGTCCGTCCTGCTCATCGCCTGTCCGTGCGCGTTGGGCATCGCCACGCCGCTGGCCGTCTGGATCGGACTGGGAACCGCCGCCCGGCGGGGATTGCTTTTCCGCACGGCGGAGACGATGGAGCGGCTCGCTCGCGTGCGGGTGGTGGCTCTGGACAAGACCGGAACCCTTACCGCCGGCCGGCCGGTGCTGACCTC
>CAZNQN010000042.1:9763-10782 GCA_964574925.1 uncultured Phycisphaeraceae bacterium
GGACAAGACCGGCACGCTCACCTCCGAACAGCAAACGCTGGAAGCATGCCTCATCGAGGAAACGCCCGAACTGTCCGAGGATGCGATTCGCTTGCTGCTTCGACGTATGTGCGCGGCTTCCGATCATGTACTGGCTCGCAGTGCGCTGGAGCATCCGACACTGCGTTCCGTCCCTCTTCCCGTCGGGTACGGACGAAGTGCCGACCCGCCGCGCGGGCTGAAGCCCGCCGCTCGGGACATGGAGGATGGAGAAGTACCCAACGTGTCGGAGCGGCCCGACGGGGAAGATACCGACCTTCCGGAACCGGAGGAGGTCCGAACCGTGCCGGGCCTGGGCATCGAGGCCCGCCTGGGCAGGCGGATCGTCCGACTCGGAAGCGTTCGCATGATGCACGAATGCGGTGCTCGTCTCGGTCCCGCGCTGGAACCGGCTGTGCGGGAAGCCGAGCGGACCGGTCGCGCCGTGCTGTGCCTGGCCGTGGACGATCGCGCCGCGGCTCTCCTGACGTTTTCGGAATCGTTCCGCCCGCAAGCCGTTCGAACGATCGAGGAACTCAAACGCCAAGGATGCCGGGTCGTATTGCTGACGGGAGACCGGGCGTTGCGCGGGCAGGCCGCCGCCCGCCGCCTCGGCGTGGAGGTGCTCGCCGAACTGCGCCCCGAGGAGAAGGCGGAACAGATCCGATCCCTGCGAACGCGGTACGGTCCGGTGGCCATGGTGGGCGACGGGCTCAACGATGCGCCCGCCCTTTCGGCCGCGGACGTGGGTTTCGCTTTGGGTTGCGGCGCGGACCTGACGCGGGAAGCGGGCGACGTGTGCCTGCTGGGCGACGAGCTGCCCATGATTCCGTGGTCGATCGGGCTGGCCCGGCGGACGGTGCGCATCATCAAGCAGAACCTGGTCTGGGCGGTCTCCTACAACACGATCGGCATCGGACTGGCGCTGGCGGGCAGGCTCAATCCGGTTCTCGCCGCCCTGGCCATGTTCGGCAGCAGCCTGGCTGTGGTGACCAACTCGC
>CAZNQN010000043.1:0-8860 GCA_964574925.1 uncultured Phycisphaeraceae bacterium
CGGCGGGTGCGCGGGGGGGGCGGCCGACAAGCCGGGCCTGATCCCGGCGGCCGACGGCGGGACGCTGTTTCTCGACGAGATCGGCGACATGCCCATGCCCATGCAGGCCAAGCTGCTGCGGACGCTGGAGACGGGCGAGGTGGTCCGCGTGGGCACGAGCGAGGCGCTCTATTTCGACGTGCGCTTCGTGGCCGCCACCAACCGCGACCTGTCCGAGATGGTCCGCAAGGGGACGTTCCGGGAAGATTTGTTCTACCGCCTGCACGCCGACGCGCCGATCCGCATTCCGCCGTTGCGGCAGCGGCGGGAAGACATCCCGGTGCTGGTGCAGCGGTTCATCGAGGAGGCCAACCGCGAGTACGATCTTCATATCGAGGGGACGTCGCCGGAGGTGATGCGGAAGCTGGTGAACCATCACTGGCCGGGCAACGTCCGCGAGCTGCGCAACGTGGTGATGCGGGCGTGCATCGAGTCGGACGGTCCGCGGTTGGCGGTGCGAGACCTGCCGGAATCGCTGCGAGGGACGACGGACATCGTGCCGTCGGGTCCGCCGAACCTGGCCGGGCTGACGATGGCCGACGTGGAAAAGCTGCACATCATGAACACGCTGCGGATGTTCGGGGGGAACCGGGAGAAGACGGCCAAGGCGCTGGGGATCGGCGCGCGGACGCTGTATCGGAAGCTGCGCGACTACGGCCTGCGGTAAGCGGGCCCGGGCTGCGTTCGTTCGAGTCGGGCTATCGGGTGAAGGGCGATCGTTCCGGTTTGCCCACAGTTTCCCACCTCGGCGGGGTCGTTCGGTGTTTCAAGCTTTCGCGGGGGCGGTGGAGGCTTCGGGTCGGTCGGCATCGGTCGCCGAGGCCGATCCGGGAAGGACGCCGGCCTGGCGGAGCGTCTCCACGAGGGCGGCGATGCGGTGGTGGGCGAGGTGCCGGGAAAGCGTGCGTTGCTGGCCGGCGTGGGCGATCTCCCGCCGTTCCTTGGGATGGGTGAGATAGTGGTGGACCTTCTCCAGCAATTCCTGCTCGTCGCGGAAGGTCTCGCACTCGACGCCGATGTCGAAGTGGTCGGCCAGTTCCGGCATGTGATACGTGAGCAGGAAGCCGCCGGCGGCGGTGATCTCGAAGTGGCGGAGATTCAGACCCGTCTCCGCGCATCCTTTCGTGAGGTTCAGACAGATGGGGACGCGGCGCATAAGGGCGTAGAGTTCCTTCTTGTCCCAGATGCGGGGGCGATGGTCCAGACCGTAGGTCTCCCCCCAGTAGTCGCCGACGAGCAGGAAGGCGTCGCCGAGTTTCTTCTGGAGGAAGTGGACGAAGCGGTCCCGCTGTTTGATCGCCAGGTAGGCATTGTAGGCGAACTTGCGCTGGAAGTAGGCGAGCGCCTTTTGCGCGCGGAGGTCGGGCGGGTCGGTCGGCGTGGGCGGTCGGTCGATTTCATACAGCCCGAAATAGAACTGGTGGAAGGTGATGTCGGGCATGTCGGCGGCGACGGCGGCGGCCGTCAGACCCGTGAACAGTTCCTTCGGCAGCAGCGGGCGGTTGGACTGGAACCAGGTGGTGGCGGGATGTCCGACGAAGGCCAGCACCGGGCCGTTCTCGTCCGGCTCGGGCGGCGCGGTGTCGAAGTCGTCGTCGGCGACGCCGATGGGCAGGGGGATTGCGTTGGGGACGCCGAGGGTGGCAAGCTCCTTGCAATGGGCCTGCTCCCAGATGCACTTGATCCAGGTCGGGCTTTCGAGCACCTGCCAGTGGTCGGGCCAGGGCACCTGATTCATGGTCGAGGTGATCGGGTCGAGATAGAGCGACGCATAGGGAATCGAGAGGGCGGCGGGGGTGATGGTGAGTTCGGTGGGATCGTCGCCAGGCTGGATGAAGGTCAGGGCGGCCGTGTCGTAATCCACCACCAGGTCGATGTCGTGCTTTTCGAGGAACGGCAGGATGATCTTGCCGTCCTCGACCCGGCGAGGGACGGGGCGGTGGATGTCCCAGTCGGGTCCGCCGGGAAGCGGATAGACCTCGAAGCCGGCGCGGCGGACGGCGTCCTGTAGCTGAGGGGTGGCGGCGATGCGCAGGGGGCGGCGAACCATGAGGAATGCTCCTACGGGGCGGCGGTCAGGGAACCGGGTTGCGGTTGCGGGGTTTCGTCGGCCTGGGGAGAGGCGGCCGTGATCCATCCGAGCAGGCGTTCCAGGCGGTGGCTGTACAGGTGTTCGGAGAGGGTGCGTCGCTGTCCGGCCTGGGCGATGGCGATCCGTTCGTCGGGATGGGCGAGGTAATACTCGATCTTGTCGAGCAGGTCGGCCTCGTTGCGGAAGGCGACGCATTCCTTGCCGATTTCGAAGTACTCGCCCAGTTCGGGCTGCTGATAGCAGAGGAGGAAACCGCCGGCGGCGGTGATCTCGAAATGGCGCATGTTCAGCCCGGTTTCGGCGTTGCCGCTGACGAGGTTGAGATTGACGGCGGTATCGCGGAAGTGGCGGAAGTAGGCGTCGGCGCTGGGCAGGGGCGGACGGGCGGGCAGGCCGTAGCTCGCGTCCCAGCCCCGGCCGATCAACTCGAACTTGTCCCCCAGATGACGCTTCAGAAAGAGCACGAAACGATCGCGGTTGCGGACGCAGAGGGCGGCGTGGTAGGCGAGCTTGCGGTTGAAGTAGTCGGCCGTCTTCCGGAACTGCGCGGGCAGGTCGTCGGTTTCGTCGATCGGTTGCCCCAGCCCATAGAGACCGTGATAGATGTCGAAAAACAGCGTGTGGGGCAGGTCGGTGCGAACGGCATGAGCCAGTGTGCCGGCGAACAGAGCCGGTCCGGGGATCGACCCCTGCTGGAAGAAGTGGCTGTTCTGTCCGCCGATGAAGGAGACCACCGGGCGCTGGCGATCGGGATCGAGCGGCTCGGTGCAGTAGGGTCGGTTGGGGGCGGCCATGGGCAGATGGACGACGTTGGGGACGCCGAATCGCTGGAGTTCGGCGGCGTGGGCGGCGTCCCAGACGGCTTTGACCCACCCCGTGCTGCGGAGGCACTGCCAGGCGACGGCCCAGTCCAGGCCCTGCAAGGCGACGGTGACCGGATCGATGAAGTGGGAGACGAGCAA
The DNA here is from genome assembly GCA_964574925.1 of uncultured Phycisphaeraceae bacterium. Lineage (GTDB taxonomy): Bacteria > Planctomycetota > Phycisphaerae > UBA1845 > UBA1845 > CAZNQN01. Next base: position 3,094 of record CAZNQN010000043.1, read on the forward strand.
CTTGCCCGCCGTCTCATGGGCGGGGCGGATGTCGCTGACGCCCTCCCGGCCGGGGACGAAGATCAGTCCCGTCCCGCCGTTGTCGAGCAGAAACGCGATCGAGTCATCGCGGAGGCCCGCCAGTAGGCTGGAGCCGTGGGCGAGGCGGGCGTTCAGGTCGGCGGTATATGCGTTTCCGTCACGGGTGGCGGGGACGGGCAGAGGGACGGTTTCGATCGAGCGCGCAGCACAGGCCTCCTTCCACCATCCGTGGGTGAACACGCCGAGTTTCATGTCGGTCCTTTCCGGGGCCGGTCGGCGGGTGGAACGTCGCCTGTCACGAACCCCTGTCGGTCTCCCGCCTTTGGATTATCGGTCGATCGGGAGGGGAAACTTGGATTCCGTCGGGGATCAGCCCGGTCGCGAGCATCAAAACGGTTCGGGCAGGCGGTCGTGGGCCGGCAAGATGGTACCCGGGAGGGAGCGAACCGGTGGGCCGTGGGCGGCGGGGGTCGGTCGGGCGATCCTGATTACTGTCGGCCGAAGGACCGCTGGAACCCGGCGAAGTCCTCCATGTCGATGTCAAAGTCGCCGTCGAAATCGAAAAACAGCGTGCAGGTCCGCCCCTGGAAGACGTTCGGTCCGCCGTTGCGGAGGCAGCGGGAGCTGTTCATGCGGGAATAGTCGGCGAGGTCGACGACGCAGTTGCCGCTGCTGTCGCCGATGGGTCGGCCGTCGTTCGTCACCGGCAGGCCCAGCGGCGTGAAGGGGCAGTCGTCGAAGACGTTGCGGACGCCGTCGTTGTCGATGTCGTCGTCGCAATCGTCGGGGATCGTATCCCGGTCGAAGTCGGGATCGCAAACGTCGGGAATCAGGTTGTGGTTGCAATCGTCGATCTGTCCGGCGGCGGCCTCGCAGTCGTCCACCAATCCATTCCCGTCACAGTCGGTGTCGCACTCGTCGGGAATGCCGTTGGTATTGCAATCGTCGCTGGTTCCCTGGGCGATGTCGGTGAGATCGGGAACACCGTTGTTGTTGCAGTCCACCTCGCCGATCCTGAGGTAGTAGACGTCCTGCTCGCCGTTGAAGGTGGCCGCGTAGGCGATCGAAGCGCCGGCGTCGTCGGATTCCATGTCGTAGTAGTCGCCGAGCTTGTCCTGCTGCGGATAGCCGAGGAAATGATTGAAGGCCGGGCTGAGCGGGACGTTCTGCGACCAGGTCATCCCGCCGTCGACGGAGAAGGAATAGTACAGTTCCGAGAAGGTGGCCGACGGATCGGCGCGGGTGTCGTTCCAGATGGCGTCGATCCGTCCGTTGGGCGCGACGGACATGGTGCCGAACCACTGCCAGGCGCCGTTGTCGGTCGGGTCGTCGTTGACGCGGACGGGCGTGCTCCAGTTCAACCCGCCGTCGGTGCTGCGGATGAACATCACGTCCAGGGGGTCGAGCCCGGGCGGATCGACGGAGGCGAGGACGTAGACGTATCCGCGGCGGCTGCCGCTGGAATGGTCGGTGTCGATCCAGACCTGGCCGAGCAGACCGACCGGGTTGACGCCGCCTCCCAGGGTAGGGGTTCCGCCGAGGTCGACGATCACGTCGAGGTCGAAGGTGGGGTTGGAAAAGACGTTCGCGGCGTCGGAGGAACGAATGACATGGGCGACGCCGCTGTTGGTGGCCCCGGCGATGTAGAGCACGCCGTCGGGGTCGACGGTGAGCGTGCCGGCCCAGGCGTTGGAGGGGAGCGGGATCGGAAGGGAAAAGGAAATCCCGCCGTCGGTGGAGCGGTTGAAGATCCCGTTGCAACAAGTGGCGTTGGGGTTCCAGGACATGTAGATGTTTCCGTGTCCCGGGCCGCCGGTTTTGTCGATGGCGTACCAGGCTTTGTCGCCGCCGAAAGCGTAGTGTTCGTTCGGCCAGGTGACGCCGCCGTCCTCGGAGCGGTACATGTAACAGGCCCAGTCGCCGGGGCCGCGATCGGGTTGCAAACCGAGATAAAAGAATCGCCCCTCGGCGTCGGATTCCAGAATGGGATCGCTGGAAAACACATTCGGTTCGAGCACGTTGGGGCTCGGCGAATGCCAGGTCTGTCCGCCGTCGTCGCTGTAGGCCACGCCGGACTGGCGGAAGCTGCTGGCGACGTTGTCGAACTGTCGCCATCCGATGGCGATGCGGTTGGGGTTGTTGGGATCGACGGCGATGGAGGGTTCGTTGGCGGCGTCGCCGACGATGTTCTGCCCCTGGGCATCCACGTTGACCTGGATGCTGCGGAAGTCGCCGCGGACCCAGACGGTGGCGGGGGTGGCCACCCGACCGCTGACGGGCCAGGTGCGCGGTGCCGGCGGCGGGACGGGTCGTTCCTCATGCACGGTGGGCAGAAGGGGCGGTGTGGGGCTCGGATCGGTCCGACGCGGTTCGTTCCCCCACGCGGGTGCCACCGATGCCAACCCCGTGAGCAATGCGCAGGTCGCGGCGGAAACCGCCCGCGCCGGGCGGAACTTCCGACCGCCCAGGAACATGCTTCGGGACAGCTTTGGTCGGGAACCCACGAAAAGACCACAACGACGCGCCGGGTGACTGAGGGTTTGGTATGCCATCGGCCTCCTCCGGAATGCGTTTCCCCTCCGGGTTCATCCCCGATGATCCTATTATAGGCAAGTCCCACGGGAGGGGGAACTATTCCCGCGAAAGAGAGGGAAACCCGGCGGAATCGGCTCGATGTACGATGCGAATGCGTCCGTTTTTCGGTCCGGCGGAGGCGCCGTCACGTGCCGGCGAGCACGATTCGGGAGGCATCCTTTACCCTCCTCCCGGAGGGTATTACAATCCTTACACCGCAAGCGGCGCGGGGAACCGCGCACCGTTCCAGCCTGCCTTCGTAAGACGCTCCTTGTTCGGCGCGGCGCATTCCGCACGAGGCGGGCGGTTCGAGGGGAAGCGGGCCTCGGCGAGCCGGAGTGGCGGAATCGGCAGACGCGCGGGATTCAAAATCCCGTCTGGGCGACCAGGTGAGGGTTCGAGTCCCTCCTCCGGCATAAACACTTTAAGGGGAGTGTGTTCTGCCCTCTTGCAGCGTTTCCGATCAAGAGTCGGAACAAGGTCGGGAGCCGGTCGCCTCCTGAAAGGAGGCGGCTCTTTTTTCCCTGAAGAACCTGAAGAACCCGGATGCTGCGGGAGGTGCCGCGGGGACGTGATGGAAGCCGGGCGAGCCGTTGTGTGCCGCTTGGCGCAGCGTCGGTCCTGAAACGTCGGCCTTATCCGCCCGAACGTCGCGCGGGGATGCCCGCGTGCGGATCGCTTCTCGAACCCTCGCGAAGCCTTGTTCCACCCACGGGCATCCGGCGCGCTGAAAGACGTTCCTTACATCGTCGTACCCGTGCCGAGGCCGCCGGAGAGAACGAAGAACCCGGCCAGTGCCAGCAGGATGGAGAGGAAGAATCGCATCACGGACTCCCTTCCACATGGTGCGCGGAGCCCTTGAACCCGTTCCGCCCCCCGGTGCCGCGCCCGCCGGGGGGACCGAATCCGACTGCAACCTGTCGCTCCGAAGCGGACGTCTACCGGTTGACCGCTTGCACGAACCGCTCCGGATTCTCGTCGAACGCCCGTTTCTGTTCTTCGCTGGCAAAGAGGTACACCTTCCCCTTGTACACGGAGAAGATGGTCGGGTTGCCGGGGACGTCCTTGTGCATCTTGACCTTGCAGACGATGCATTTCCCGTCCAGGGCGGGAAGGAACTTCTGCGGATGCTTCAAGAACACGTCACGGGCTTTGGCCTTGACGAAAAAGAACGTTTTTCCGTTGTACTCGGCCCGGAACTCGGGGTTGCCCATGACGGCCTTGCCCATCTTGTGGTAGGCGACGGGGCAATACCCCTGTAATTCGACGACGTCGTCCACGTAGACGGCATCGACCCCGCCTTCGCGAACGAGCCGCCCTTCGACCGTGACGGTCTCGGCCATCCGCTGGATCAGCACGTCCCGCCCGGGCTGGTGTTTCTCGCCCCCCATGGCGACGTAGACGTGTCCCTTGTCGTCCACGATGCCGATCGGGTTTCCCGCCTCGGCGCACGTGATCGCGCATTTTCGATGTTTGAGCCCGTGCCCGTGATGGTCGAGATAACACCACAGATCCACCACCTCGCCGGTGATCTTGACGGATTCCTGGGAGGGGGTACCCTGCGCCGCGAACGCGGCACCGGACCCGACCGAGATTCCCAGCGCCAGTGCCGCCATGGCTCCGGTCCACCGGATGTGTCGTTGCGTCTTCATCGTTGGCATCTCCTTGCTTTCTGTTGTTCCTGCCCTGTCAGTCGGACGGAGGTGAGAAACCTGTCGTATCGAATCCTTTTGTGAACCGCACCCACGGAATGAATGGCGGCCCACCACGTTCCGGCCCGCGCCAAGCCCCGGAGTCGTCCACGATCGTTTCAGGCCCAAGCCCTGTCCCGATGATGCCACCCACCGGCCGGTTGGGCGGACGGTGTCGGTGCCCGTTGCGTATCCATAAGCGTGCAGCGCCGAGTCCGGAGACTCCAAGGGGTTAACAGTCGGGTCGTGCGATCTATTCCCGAGCCCAGGCTCCCGAGAGCTTCCCGGTGGCTGAAGGGGCCTGTGGAGTTTGAAGGCCGCCTCCGAGCCCGATCGGGGCTTGAGACGGTTCAGGGTCCGTCCCGGAGGCGGGACGCGGGTCCGGCTCGGAGGGAAGCCCGGGTGGGCGCACGGTTTGGAGCCTGCATGCTCATCCTGATCCGCCTGCGGGAGGCTGCGAGGCGCCCATCCGTCTGGTCCTGGGCGTCGTTGTCTCTATCATACGCATACGGCACGGCCGCACGCATAACGGGGGTGGCGGACAGGCATGGCGACCCGATGACTGAAACTTTGAGCGTGAAGCTTCATCGACTGCGGGTGATTCTGCGCGAGCTCCGCTCGGTGGCGGTGGCGTTCAGCGGGGGGGTGGATTCCGCCTTCGTGCTCAAGGCGGCTGTAGATACGCTCGGACCGGACCGCGTCGTCGCGGTCACCGGCGACAGCCCCAGCCTCGCGCGGTCGGAGCTTCAGCAGGCCCGATCGCTCGCCGAGCGGATCGGGGTCGAACACGTGGTGCTGGCCACCGACGAGATCCACGATCCGGACTACGCGGCCAACCCGGCCGACCGCTGCTACCACTGCAAGACGATCCTCTACACGCACATGGAACGGTTCATTGAAGAGCGCGGGATCGCCGTGATCATCAACGGGACGAACGCCGACGATCTGGGGGACTATCGTCCCGGTCTTCGAGCGGCCGGTGAGCACCGCGTGCGGGCGCCGATCGCGGAGGCGGGACTGAGCAAGGCCGAGGTCCGCGAGCTCTCCCGCCGCATGGGGCTGCCGACCTTCGACAAACCGGCCGCGCCCTGCCTGTCCAGCCGGGTCCCCTACGGGGAGCCGATCACGCCGGAAAAGCTGCGGATGATCGAGGCGGGGGAGGCCTTTCTCCGCGAAACGCTGGGGTTGCGCATCTGCCGGGTGCGGCACCACGGGGCGATGGCGCGGATCGAGGTGCCCGTGGAGGATCTGGCCGTTCTGGTCGAACCGGCTGCAGCCGCCCGCGTGGACGCCCACTTCCGCTCCCTGGGGTTCCGGTACGTGACGGTGGACCTCCGCGGCTTCCGCAGCGGTTCACTCAACGAGGTCATCCCGGTGGAACGACTGACGCAGCGCGTCCTGTAAACGTCGTTGTGAGGTTCATGTCGCAAAGCAAAGGGCCGCCGGGTTGGTCGTTGTGCTTCCGCTCGTCCGTGTGAACC